>JBLHQB010000018.1:0-15969 GCA_047624725.1 Patiriisocius sp.
AGAAAAACCCAATGCCACAGCATTGAGTTTTTCTTACTGGTCCGCCCACCAGGACTTGAACCTGGGACACAAGGATTAAAAGTCCTCTGCTCTACCAACTGAGCTATAGGCGGTTGTTTACACGGTGTGTGCTTTGTCACACAATATCCATGTAGGCAAGAGTGTACAAGAAAAGTTGTTGGAAAACAAGGGTTATTCTTCTTCCTCTTTGGGTGCTTCCTCCTCCTTAATTTCCATCCCTGCGAAGATCTCATCTGTCGCCTGTCGGTGTCGTTCTCCGTAGTCGATTTCGAACTCGATATGCGGAATGTGCTTGATACGCATGTGTTTCATTACAAAACGGCGAAGGTCACTTCCTGATCGTTTTAGGAATACGTGTGCGTCGTGTTGTCGCTCTGTTGGGATTGTTGTGAAGAATACGGTGGCATTCTTGTAGTCCTTGGCAACACTTGAACGGGTAATAGTAATAAGCGGATCTGTGTTTGCTTCGTTTCGTACGTATGTTGCAGCAAGCTCAGTCAGGAGCGAGGCTACTTTAGTGTGTCGATCTTCCATATAATTAGGTAATTACTAGATCAAATCCTTCGATGTAGTCACCAGGGGCAAGGGTGGTCTTCGATTCGATTTGCATACCGAATTCTCCGTCAGAGATAGTTTTGATATCCATCTTCATCTGCTGCAGGTTAGACATTCGTCCAACACCTACCTCAATGTCTCGACGCATGATGCGTACCTCTTGTCCGAGCTTCAGTTCTCCTTCTTCCATTCGTCCACCAAGAACGTGTGTGTTCTTCTGTGTACTGAAGTATACGAGAATCTTCGCCTTACCAGTTACCACCTTTTCTTCCTTCTTAGGTGTTCGGTTCTTAAGTGCAGTTTCAAGCCATTCTGAAAGTTCGTAGATGATACTGAATGTATCGATCTCTACGTTGAGTCGTTCTGAGAGGTCTGTTGCTGCACGATCTACCTTTACGTTGAACCCAACGATGATCGCGTTCTCTGTAGCACTCACGTTCTGTACGTCAGCTGCACTAATATCACCAACGGCAGCATTGATAACACGAACTGCGATACGGTCAGACTCAAACTTATCAAGCTCATGCTTAATAGCGTCGATGGTCCCGAGTACATCAGCCTTGATCATGATAGGCACGATAGGGAGGTTTGTCCGCACGAACTTTTCAGTCTTAAGCTCTGAAGCTGCTTCGGTAACCATCTTCTCAGCTTCTTTCTTAGTTGCTACCGTTGCAAACTTTGAACCTACCTTAGGAATTTCGTTGAAACCAACGATTCCAACTGGCTCTGAAAGCGTCGCTTCCTTGATTGTCTTTCCAGTAAAGTCTTCCATGATACGAACAGGTGCGTATGCAGTACCAGATACAACAAACGAGCCACTTTTAAGTGTTCCGTTCTGGATCATCAATGTCGCAGTAGTACCACGCTTTGTGTCCATGTATCCTTCGATAACAGTTCCAGTGGCAGATGCTCCAGTATCTCCTTCAAGTTCGTTGAGGTCAGCTGAAAGCACAACAAGGTCAAGTAGTTCATCAATACCTTCTCCAGACTTTGCTGAGATACCTGCCCACGGGATGTCTCCTCCCATACCTTCGATGTAGATTTCATTTTCAATAAGTGATGCTTGTGTACGAGGGATGTCAGCTCCTGACTTGTCGATCTTGTTGATTGCAACGATGAACGGCACATCAGCTGCTTTAATGCTCTCAAGCGCTTCAAGTGTCTGTGGCTTCACGCCATCTTCAGCTGAAACGATAAGAATCGCCACGTCAGCTACATCAGCACCACGAAGTCGCATTTGCTGGAACGCTGCGTGTCCTGGAGTGTCGAGGAAAGTCACTTTACCTTCCACTCCTTCTTTAGTTTTGTGGTCTACCACGTACGCTGAAAGGTGCTGGGTGATACCACCTGCTTCACTATCAACCACGTTTGAACTCCGGATATAGTCAAGAAGTGTTGACTTACCGTGGTCAATGTGTCCCATGATCACCACTACTGGCGGTCGCTTTATGATGTTGCTCTGTACTTTTTTGTTTTTTGCCATGACAATGGTACTTAATGAGTAATGAAAAAGGCCGTATTTACGGCGTTAAGTGTCAATAATGTACCATACTATATATGTATTGGCTATGCTGGATTGCTTCGGAAGTATCCTCGCAAAGACGTTGGGAAGTTAAAGTATCTTTCCGTCTTTGCGCGCGTAAGCGTGAGTTAGTTTGGGTGAGAAGTGACTTAATGTCACTTTGCAAGAGGTTTCCTAATATTTCTTTAGAAATATTGAAAACCTGAACAGCTTTTGTAAACAAGTTTTCTTTTACTGCGTTCGTAACCTAAATGTATGTAAACATCCATTTATTTACTCACTTGTAAAAGTAAGAAGACTGATTCAAAACTCATTGAGAATTTTACGAAGTATTGAGTAAAATCTAATGAGTGGACAGTTCCTGTGCTAACGTTCTTTTACTACATTCGTAATATATACATATGCAAGCATCTGTATAATTACTCATTTGTAAAAGTAAGGAAGCAATCCAGCAGGTCAGCATAAGTTGAGCTAGGGGCCTTCTCGTGGCATTATGATAGTACAAAATATGAAATTCCTCCGAAAAAAACAAAAACGAATATATCTCGATTACGCAGCAGCAACACCATTGCGGCACAGTGTTCAGCAGGCAATGTGCACGTTCGAACGTGAGATGTTTGCTAATGCCAGCGCCATCCACCAAGAGGGTGTTTTGGTCAGGCAGGCCATCGAATCCGCGCGTGAACGCTTAGCTCGCGTGCTTAAAATACGACCCAATGGCTTGGTTTTTACTGGAAGTGGTACGGAAAGTAACAACTTGGCAATCCTTGGAGCGGTAAACGCTCGCCATGCTTCTGGTGTTGCATACACCGACATGGAAGTGATTTCTACACGTATCGAGCATCCGTCAGTGAGTAAGGTGCTTGAACATCTCTCTGGGCTTGGTGTGGGTATCAAGTACCTGGATATTGATTCTGAAGGATTGATTGCTGTGCAGTCGCTACATACACTGATGAGCACCAAGACTGTTGTTGTTTCCTTTGCGTATGTAAACAGTGAGATTGGGGTGATTCAGGAGGTAGGGAAGCTTTCGCGCATTGTACGAGCGTTTGAAAAAGAACATGATACGCGTACGTATGTACACGTGGACGCTGCCCAAGCTCCTTTGTACCTCACGTGCGAGATGGATCGGCTCATGGCTGACATCATCACGCTTGATGCAGGAAAGTGCTATGGTCCTAAGGGGGTCGGCGTACTGGCTATGCGTCACGGAGTGGAACTTGTGTCGGTGCTTCACGGCGGTCCGCAAGAATCTGGATTACGTCCAGCTACGGAAAACACTGCGGGTATCATTGGAGCAGTTGAAGCGATTGTGGTGGCTCAAGAGGAGTACGAGAAGCGTACAAACAAGTTAACGACACTGCGTGATACTGCTATCGGTAACTTTGAAAAAATAGAAGGCGTTGTGCTCAATGGGTCACGAACGAAGCGGATTGCGAACAATATCAATATTTCTATTCCCAGCGTTGATTCTGAGTTTGCAGTAATTGTGCTCGATCAAGCTGGTATTGCGTGTGCGACCAAGTCAGCATGCTCAGGAGCAGGAGGTGACGGGAGTACGGTCGTACGCGCAATGACTAACGATGAGAATCGAGCGACTTCAACACTGCGGTTTACCCTGGGCGGGAAGACAACAGCAAGCGATATGCTCAAAACTGTAGCAGTACTTAAAGCACATGTTCTGAAGACTAAGGCGTAGACGCTGGATTGCTTCCTAGGAACTGTCCACTCATTAGATTTTACTCAATACTTCCTAAAATTCTCAATGAGTTTTGAATCAGTCTTCTTACTTTTACAAGTGAGTAAATAAATGGATGTTTACATACATTTAGATTACGAACGCAGTAAAAGAAAACTTGTTTACAAAAGCTGTTCAGGTTTTCAATATTTCTAAAGAAATATTAGGAAACCTCTTGCAAAGTGACATTAAGTCACTTCTCACCCAGACTGATTCACAGAAGTGTCCTCGCAAAGACGAATAGAGTCAAGGTCTTTCGTCTTTGCGAGCCAGAGTGTGGCAATCAAGAATCGTTACAATACCTCCCATACATTGACTGCTTTCTTAATTAAGGGCACTATAGTAGTACAGATGCACAAGGGACGAGAATGACTGAAAATGTGACCCAGATAAAGGCCACAAGACCGAAATAAAGTCTGTATTAATCCGTATATATATTTACCATGCCAAACTTTCACAACTTCACATCCCGAGCAAAGGAAGCGATTCGAAAAGCACACGAGTTGGCTATTGAGCGTGGGCAAAATCACGTAAGTTGCGTGCATCTCCTGACTGCACTTACCATGCAAGACGAAAGTGCAGTAATTTCAATCTTAGACCAGCTTGATATCGATATTATCGAGATGACTGACATGTTACTTGAGTCTCTTGAGGAGCCAGAAATGACGTCTTCTGTGTCTCAGTCATACCAGCTTTACCTAACCCCAGAACTTGCGAAAGCCCTTGAGAAATCAGGAAGTATCGCAGAACAGCTTGGTGACTCATATGTAGGTGTCGAACACCTATTCATGGCAGCACTCGAGTTTGCGGGGCCAGCTGTTGAAGTATTGCAGCGACTAGGATTACAAACTGAGCAAGTTGCAACCGCAGTGCAGAACATCCGAGAGAATAACGTTTCTGACGCACAGCAGCCAAAGAAGTACCGCGCGCTTTCAAAGTACACACGAAACTTAACGAAGATGGCACAGGACAACAAGCTTGACCCCGTGATTGGCCGTGATGCTGAAGTGCAACGGGTAATCCAGATTCTTTCACGACGTACGAAGAACAACCCTGTACTTATTGGAGAGGCGGGAGTAGGGAAGACTGCAATTGCAGAAGGACTCGCACAGCAGATCGTTAGCGGAACCGTCCCTGAATCTATTAAAGAAAAAGAAATCCTGACCCTCGACATTGGGCTCTTAGTTGCAGGGACAAAGTTTCGTGGAGAGTTTGAAGAGCGTCTGAAGGCGGTAATGAAAGAGGTTGAGCAATCAGCAGGCGCGGTGATTCTCTTTATTGATGAGCTGCACACTATTGTGGGAGCAGGAGCCTCAGAAGGCTCTATGGATGCATCAAACATGCTTAAGCCAGCACTAGCGCGCGGGGAGATTCGTGTAATTGGTGCAACGACACTTAAGGAGTACCAGAAGCATATTGAAAAGGATCCAGCACTAACCCGACGATTCCAACCGGTACACGTGCATGAACCATCACAGGAAGACGCAATTGCGATCCTTCGTGGTATTGCTGAGAAGTACGAACTCTTCCATGGTGTGCGTATTACTGACGATGCTATTTTAGCCGCAGTTAACTTCTCAAGCCGATACATTGCTGACCGATTCCTGCCTGATAAAGCGGTTGACCTTATTGATGAGGCTGCTTCGGCGCTGCGTATCTCACTTGAGAATAAGCCAGAGGAATTAGTGTTGGCTGACCGAAGTATCCGACGTCTTGAGATTGAAAAGGAAGCACTTACTAAAGATGAGGAAACTGCAGAGACGCCTGCAAAGCGAAAGCTACGATCACGACTGAAGGAAATTGATGCAGAAGTTGGGGAGTTCCGAGAAAAAACAATTGCCCTTGAGACAAAGTGGAATAATGAAAAGACTGCACTGGGCGACATTCGTACGCTTAAAAAAGAACTAGATGAGCTTCGTGTTGATGCTGAAAATGCTGAAGCAACAGCGGACTTAACGCGCGCAGCTGAAATCCGATACGACACGATCCCCGCAGTGGAGAAAGAGCTTGCAGTGAAGACTGATCGCTTAAAGAAGCTACAGCGAAGTCGACGACTGCTTAAGGAAGAGGTGACTGAAGAAGATATTGCATCAGTAGTGTCGTTATGGACAGGAATTCCTGTGTCGCGAATGATGGAAGAAGAAGCGAAGAAACTTGCACGTATGGAAGAAGACCTGCAAGAGCGAGTAATTGGACAGAACCACGCGGTAACACTCATCTCTGACGCGGTAAAACGCTCACGTGCAGGTATTGCTGACCCGAATCGACCAATTGGATCATTCTTGTTCTTAGGACCTACTGGAGTAGGGAAGACAGAGCTTTCGAAGGTGCTGGCTGAATTTATGTTTGACGATCCTGAAGCGTTGCTTCGGATCGACATGTCCGAGTTTATGGAGAAACATTCAGTATCTAAGATTATTGGTTCACCCCCAGGATATGTAGGGCATGATGAAGGAGGTTCAATTACTGAGAAGGTGCGACATCGTCCATACTCTGTAATTCTTCTTGATGAGGTAGAGAAGGCGCACCCGGAAGTGTTTAACGTGCTGCTGCAGGTACTCGACTCAGGACACCTTACTGATGCCAAGGGGAGAAAGGTGAATTTCAAGAATACCGTTATCATCATGACGTCTAACATTGGTGCCGAACACATCGACCGAATGTCTAACTTTGGGTTTACTAAAGACAAAGACGACAAGTCACAATATGTACAGGCAAAAGACAAGGTGCTAGGTAGCCTGAAGTCCTACTTCCGTCCGGAATTCTTAAACCGACTGGATGAAATTATTATCTTCGATATTCTTTCACCAGAAACGATTCGATCTATCGTTGAAATGCAGGTTGAGGAAGTTGAAAAGCGTTTGGCAGAGAAAGATATTAAACTTTCAGTAACTAAGGATGTCTACGATTACCTGGCGACCGAAGGGTATGATCCTCGATTTGGTGCACGTCCATTGAAGCGGGTGATTCAAAGTAAGATCCTTACTCCCGTAGCCTCACAGATGGTTGGACAAGGAATGCTCAACGGAGGCACCGTTAAGGTCTCTATGGCCAAGGGGAAGAAAGAACTTGCGTTTGATGTACAGAAAAAGGGAGCGAAGAGAAAAGCAGTGAAGAGCCCAGTACAGAAGAAGAAGGAAGCAGTAGCTGCATAAGAAAAAGGCCACGCGTTGCGTGGCCTTTTGCGTTGCTTCTTAGGCATCTGTCTGCTGCATGAATGCGATGAACTCAGGAGTTTCTTGAATCCAATTTCGCAGCAAGAAACCTTCGATTCCCATACTCGATATTTTGCAGGTGCTTTTTCCTACAACCACTCGTACATCATAGGATGTATTTTTGGTTCGATGCTCAAGAGAACCAGTAACACGGTAACTTCTAGGAAAGGTCTCGAAATCCCAAGGCAGATCGCTTGGGCGATACTCAAGCTGTCTCAGGCGGTTAAGATTCTGTTCCAGCGCGCTTTTGATCGCCAGAGCAACCATGTGTGATGAGTCAGCTCGCTGCTGCTGCGAGAGTGAACGCATTGCGGGGCCTATGGAGGTGCTCGCAAGCCGATCAAGATCGAATACTGTGCCTATGTCTTGTCCGTTACGGATAACACCCTCCCAGTTGGCACTCAGGCATGCATTGATTCTGTCCCGTTCAGTAGCTGCTGATGCAGCGGGGATCAGTAAGGTTGCAAGGATAACAATTACGAAGGTTCGTATCAGTAACATCTCATCTCTCCTTATGTGAACAGGTGTACTAAAATCCATAGTAGCTGTTTAGATTTTATCTGCAATTTATTTTTGTGGAAGGCAACGTCATCTGGTTAATGTCAAGACGACCCTAAAAAGTTTTATGGTGCTAGATTAAAAAGGATTTTGTATGTGATACTCTTTGTACATATATGGAATTAATTACAGTCTATTCACAACAGATACTCATTGGTATTTTTGCTGCTATAAATATTTTTTCGTTTGTACTCATGGCCAACGATAAACGGAAGGCACTTTCAAGGAAGGACGTGCAGCGTACTCCAGAAGGGGTTATGTTCTTCATGGCTAGTATGTTTGGGGGCCTTGGAGTGTATGCAGGGATGTTGGTTTTTCGCCATAAGATTCGGAAGTGGTATTTTCAGGCTGGGATTCCGTTGATGATTTTGCAGAATGTGGGGGTGGTTTATTTGATTTTTGCGTAGGGAGGAGTTTCTCTCATTACATGAGCAGTAGAGGTTGTAAGCAAAGCATTCTGAGTAAATGGGGTCAGCCACTATTTTAGCCTTTAAAGTTGGTACCCCACGGATTCTTCCATTACATGGACAGTCCGTCCTACAGACGCTGTTCAGGTTGTCACCATGTTCTAAAGAAAATGCTGGGCAACCTCCTGAAACAATCTCCTAGATTATTTCATCCTTTTGGACATATTCTCCCTCTGGTCGAGTCTGCCTCAAAAGCTTTTCGAATACTCCCGCAGGTAGAGCTGGAATATCTTAAAAAATCAATCTAGAGCCTCTTGGGGTCAAGTTTCTAATTCGCTACGCTCATAAGAACTTTCTCCCCGAGCTCGTCTGTTTTTATATTATGAATAATAAAAACATGACTCCGCTTCACAAATTAGCCGTAAGCAAAGCAGTTTGCTTACTAAAACAAAGAAACACCAGTCCTAAGACTCGTGTTTCTTTGTTTTACTGATTTGTGCGCCGAGCAGGATTCGAAGTTTACAACTTCAGTATAGGTTGTCACCATTTTCTAAAGAAAATACTAGGCAACATTTTCGAATCCTTCTCGACTGCCAAATACAACAAAACCCAGAGACATGCTCTGGGTTTTGGTATTTGTGCGCCGAGCTGGAGGCGGTTCGAACCTCGTGCATGGTATGATTTTTAAATATGGAGTCAGAAAATCTTAAGCTAGAAGTTGAACAAACTCAAACAAGAAAACTAAACCAAGTCACTCAGATCTCGAAATATTTAGCGATGGCACTTTTTATCATCCTACCGTTTGTGGCTGGGTATATTGGTTACACGCTTGCTCCAGAAAAAGTTGAAATTGTTAACCCTACCGCAACTCCTGACACTCAACCAGATGTACCTGTTTTGGATGGTTCATCAGATACATTTTTCTCTTCAAATTTAGCAAACATTAGTTTCACGTATCCATCAAATTGGACCGTTGCTCATGCAGAAGAAAATTCTCTACCTCCAGGTGTTAAAAACCCAGTTCTCCTTCTTTCTGAAAATCTGTTTAACTGCAGAATTGCGGTTGCTGAATTTGATTACTCAAATGGTTCGTACAAACAGGCTTCTCATGCAGCTAGAGTATTTAGTGAAGACTTTCAGTTTGATGGTAATTGGTACGTCAATCAAGAATTAAATCCTGCTCTAATAGAATATAAGCGTGAGAGACAATTTATCGATTCAGAAATAAGAGTCTCAAGATCATCCCGAGTGTCTGATTTTGTGTTGTGGAACATTGAAGGTAAGCCCGTGTCTCCTGAATGCGATCGCGATTTTGATAGTATCTTAAAAACTGTTGAATACTATTACGAAGACTATACTTTAGACAATTCTGCAGAAGGAATTTTGCTGATAAAAAAGGATTTCAGTCAAAACAAAGATCAAAGCCACTTAGTATTCACTGACCAACGTAGCGGTGAGACGTATTCAGTCTTAGATCTACCACTTAATACGGGTCATGGCGACGGTGTATATGTCGTTGATCAAAAAATCTACACTCCCAGTCAGTCACTAGTTGTGATTGACCCTTTTGCAGCGACATATAAAGAACTAGATATTCCAAATTTAGATAATACTTACGTAGTCTCAATTTATCCTAAGGATAATAAATTGTTTATCTTGGCGTTTCCAAGTGAATATATGGGATGTCTGGATATGTTTAGGGACGGATGTGTGGGATCTCTGTATACCTATGATCTGGAGTCAGGTAATGTAGATATATTGCATGAGACCGTACCCGCAACTACCATTTTAGGTCTATCGAAAGACGGTCGCACCTTATATTTTATGGGAGGTTTTGGTGACGGCAGCTTACGCTCCACTTATCTGAGTTCGTACTCTGATGGTAGCCTCACGAGAATATACAATGATGCAACATTTATTGGTGAGCCTGAATATGACGAAATGCAGAAACAAACGCAGATGGTGATGAGCGATATTGTTTCAATCCCAGCTGGTTCAGCCTTGAAAGTCGAAGCTGGAGAGGTAGTTTCAGTTGCTACCTCGACAGTTAAAAGTTACACAGATTTCTACATTCTTGACTAGTCTTGTGTCCAAGGTTTGATTAAGTGTCGAACCTCCAGCCCGGCCTAACGAAAAAGCTATGTAAAACATAGCTTTTTTCATTTGTGCGCCGAGATGGATTCGAAGTTTACAACTTCAGTATAGGTTATCGATATTTCTTCCAGAAATATCTGATGAACCTTTTCGAATCCTGGCGAAAGTGATGTGATTCACTTTCTCTCGAAGGAATTTCGAACCTTACAGGTTCAGTACACCTTGTCACGATTTCCGAAAAATCGCAGGCAAGGTCTTCGAATCCTGCTCGGCTGCAAAATACAACAAAACCTCAAAGGCATGCTTTGAGGTTTTGGTATTTGTGCGCCGAGATAGAGGCGGTTAGACAACTTTGTGTTAGTTAATTCTAGTTTGTATCGTACAAACCATTCCATTCTTCAAAAAAATCATCTAGAAATTGAGTCATCCGAGCATGTCTGATGTTACCAAGCTCTATTCCAGTAGAAGTATTCATGTTTTCTCGTAACTTCAACAATTTTTCGTAGAAGTGAGCAATTGTCGATGTTCGGTGATTTGGGTCCTCAACAAATTCTTTATCAAAATCATGGTTTTCACCTGGTACATACATGTTGAGCCCTAGTGCTCCACCAAAAGCAAAGGTTCTACCAATGCCGAGCGCACCCAGGGCATCAAGGTTGTCAGCGTCTTGCACAATCTGTAGTTCGGTTGATTTTTCCTGTGGTTTATCCCAGTCATAAATATCATGAAAGCGCACTACTTCAAGAACATCTTGAATGGCTTCCTTCTCCACAATTCCAGTTAGCATTTCTCGTATTCTTTCCAGTGCTTCATCACCAAAGTGGGATTTTCCGGTTTCTTTTTCCCATGGTCTGCACACATCATGAATAAGTGCTGAGACACCGATAATATATCTGTCACCTACACCTTCCATTTCCTGTATGTGCAAAGCATTGTTTAGAACTCTTTCTGCATGATAGTAGTCATGCCCTGTTGATTCAACTTCAAGCACACTCTTTACTTTGTCTGCAACTGGTATAAAAATTTCGTCCATATAACAAGAGTATAACAGGTTCGAACTATCTAATCCTCCCCAAAGAAAAAATCCCCAAGATAGGGGATATTTTCAAAAGTGCACTGGAATGCAAGAAGTTAGAACCAGTATTATAGAGTCAGATTATTGTTTCTTGCCGAGTTTTGTAGAGAAGGGATAGGTTTTAATATAAAAGAAAACAGCTCCAGTGGGGAAACTGGAGTGTTTCCGTCTGCTGAAGCTGGGTGTTGAAGAGGTGTAGGTGTAGGTGTCGATTACGCCTTAAGGGCCGTTGCTGCAGTTTCCCCAGGCGACAGTTCTGGGTCAAAATAGCGTCCTTCGAGGAGGCTTTTCACGAGTGGTGCAATTTCATTAAGGGCAGACAATAGTCTTGGGTCGCTATCCTGCAGACTTTTTCCTGGAACAGTAGCGTCGACCACTGTTCGTACCAATTTAGCTGTGATGATTTTTTCTACAGCACGTCTGTGTGTTTTTTTGTCCATTGAATGAACCTTTCTTGTTGAAGTAACTTAAGTCAAACAAAACAATACACCATAAATAGTGCATTGTCAAGTTCTAACTTGCATCCGCACCAAAGAAAAAGCCCCTATAAATAGGGACGATTTCAGTTGTGCACTGGAATGCAAGAAGTTAGAACTTCAATTATCGAAAGTGAGTATAACTTTCTACCAAGTTGGACGCTTACAGAAACTGCATAGTGATATACTTTTAATATGGAAAATGAAATTCAAGAAGAGGTGGTGACACAGGTTGAGCAAAAAAGTTCACTGCACCAAGTGACACCTTTATCAAAATACTTAGCATTAGCTTTATTTGTCATACTTCCGTTTCTGGGTGGATGGATTGGGTATAGCTATGCACCTGAGAAGGTGGTGGAGGTTGAGAGGGTTGTCTATGTTGATAACGTGGAAAAGACAGAGGTAATTTCTCTTCAAGAAGAAGTAAATGAGATGGATTTGAGTCACTGGCTGTTGTATGAAGATGATTCATCAGGAATCAGCTTCAATTACCCAAAAGGATGGATAATTGACCAAAGTTTCCCAAAAAGCAATAAGCAGATAAGATTTGTAGATAATTACGTTTCCGTTTCATTTGATTACTTGGATCAATCGAACAATTTGGACGAATGGCTCGAGTTAAACGATTACTTTAGTAGTCGCTACTACAATTACACGTACTCACAAGATGATACAACCAATGATTCTACTGATACCTATCTGAGTGTAAACAGTGATACTTATGACGATGCTTTTGTTCATGTCGGTGATACCGTCTTTTATGTACGCAATGGTGTAAATGAATATACAGGAATTGAAAATGAACCATTTTTAGCTTTTGTTAGGCAGTTGACTCTAGCAAAAAAAGTTAATCATGTATCAGATTTAATTTTGAATGGATGTGGGCAACAATCCTTGCTGGACAATATGCTTTTTTCTAAAGTGTATTTCTCAGAGAATGATGTCATTCCCTATGAAAACATTCCAGACAAGGCACCCTTCATGTACGGGCGTGGAACAAATTGTTCTATTGGGGATAATGATCATTTGATTTCTTTTTCTTACACTGACAGAGGTAGGGGTGTGCAGGCAGTAAGTCGAGTGAAGGGTGGAGAGATAATTAACACCTTCAAAGGAGAGATTTGTCAGACGATTGGAGATTTTGATTCTGCACGTTTACTGAAAGTGTCTGACGGAAAAGCAACCTTATATTGTTTGTCGGGTGACGCTGGTGAGATTGCCTTTGGTGTCGCAAAGCTAGATATTGATACGTTTGTTCTAGAAAAATATGAACAAGAATCACTTGAATACTCAACTGTTTTTAACGAAGTTGCTGAAGCAAGTGACGATCTAGAGTTTTGGAAACGTTATGGGTATCCGCGTTAGAAGTTAAAATCAGGTTCTAACCTGCATCTCGGCATAATAAAAATACCCTTGCAAAACAGGGGTATTTTTATTTGTGCGCCAAGAAGGATTCGAAGTTTACAACTTTAGTACAGGTTGTCAGTTCGTCCAGGAATTTTCCTTAGTAGGAAAAATTCGGACATAAATTCAGAATAGTCGCTTTGCTCGTTTCCTCATTCACCTTTTCGAACTCTTCTCGACTGCAAAATACAACAAAACCCTAAAGACGTGCTTTAGGATTTTGGTATTTGTGCGCCGAGAAGGAATTTCGGTCATTACATGACCAGTATACCTCTTGGATATATTTTACCTTTGGTCAAATCTACCTCAAAAGCTCTTCGAATCCTCACGAAAGTGATGTTGAGTCACTTTCTCTCGGCACACATTAAAAAAACACCCCGAAGGGTGTTTTTAAAATGTGCGCCGAGAAGGATTCGAAGTTTACAACTTCAGTACAGGTTGTCACCATTTTCTAAAGAAAATACTAGGCAACCTCTTCGAATCCTTCTCGACTGCAAAATACAACAAAACCCAGAGACATGCTCTGGGTTTTGGTATTTGTGCGACGAGATGGAGGCGGTTAGACACTTTTGTAAAGGATAATTGGTTTTAATTAGTGAAATAGTTTATTCTATAGCTTATGACTGAACAATCTATATTGGGCCTTTTGGCTGAAGCTGAGAACAACATGTCGGAAACGACTAGTGTTGAATTTAAGGATGCTAGAGGCGGGTTTTCTGGAAATGGATGCTGGAAAAGTATTTCATCATTTTCACACAACCCCGAAGGTGGAATTATAGTATTTGGAGCAGCTGAAAAATCGGAGGGTGAAATTGAATATTTTGGAGTAGGGGACAGAGGGGCTCTTATTCAAGAGAATATGGTTTCATACTGCCGTGACGATATGGTGGGCTGTATGGACCCTGTATTTCACCATATTGAATATAAGGGAGTACCTTTACTTGTGTGTGAAATAAAACATACTCCTGATGAATCTAAACCATGCTATAGAAAGAATAAAGGTGTTCCTAATGGAGCCTGCATCAGAATTGGTAATGTAGATAAGGTTTTAACTGATTTAGAGGCACGTGAATTTATGCGTAACTCTACGCCGTTTAAATATGACCACATGGCAGCTGAGGATGTTACTGTGGAAGATTTATCTACTGATAAGATAACTGCTTTTTTGCAAAGAAGTGCTGAACGAACAGGTAGGTCTGCATCAGGAATGAGTCAAGTTGGTTCTCTTAGGGCTACGATGCGGAATATGGGTATAGTAGATAATTTCGATGGAGTGACTCTTCCTACCAGGGCGGGATTTTTACTTTTCTCAAGCCAACCACCTCAAGCAAAAAAAGAGTTTTCAAGGTATGTGATTAGGTGTATCCATTACAAAGGTCTCACCCCCGCTTCGCCTATTGTAGATAGTTTAGATATAGCAGGGACACTTGATGAACAAATTGAAGGGATGCAAGCATTTGTGCTGAAAAATATCGCACTTGAGGTTGAAATTGTTGGTACCAAAAGAGTTGAACGGTATGAGTACCCACCTGATGCACTTCGTGAAGTGGTTGCAAATGCGGTGATTCACAGAGATTACAACACTGTTGAAACTTATACTCAAATCTCAATTTTCTCTAATAGGATTGAGATTGTAAATGCAGGGAATCTCCCACCTGGGGTTACTGTCGATAATATAAAAGAATCTCAATTTAGTAGGAATCTCACAATGGCTGCAATACTGAAAGATATGGATTACATGGAGGAATATGGTCGGGGTGTAGATATTGTTTTTTCTTCTATGTCAGATTATGGATTAATGGACCCAGTGTTCAAGAATTCTTCGAATACCTTTAAGGTTATTTTATTAGGTAATGCTTTCAAAGATTTAAACAAAAGACAGATAGAAGTTTGGCACCTGTTGCAAAGTTCCGATAAAACAGTCACAACATCAGAGTGTTGTCTTATTTTTGAAGGGGTATCTAAATCAACTATTAGTAGTGATTTAAATAACATGGTGGAATTAGATTTAATTGAGAAAGTCGGTAAAGGACCCAGTACACACTACAAAGCAATTCATTAAACTGGACGATTTTAATATAACCCTTATTTTAAGCGGTATTATTTAAATTTAAAACTGGACGATTTTGGGCGATTCTTAATTATTGACTCATGTTAGCTTAATTGACTAGTTATTAGTACAATAAAAATATGAAGAAAAAACTAAGAAAGTTTGGTGTTGAGATTGTGCTGGGGATTGGATGGATACTGTTCCTGTCTGATTACTTGTATGGGACTGATGAGGCGTATATTCTCTCAGTACCTTTAGTGGTTGTGGGCTTTATTATGTTGTATCGTCGATATTGTATACATCATCGTGACCAGTATGATTCGGATGTATTTTTTAAGGCTGTTATTGACCAGACAGATGACGATGATTTGTATGAGGAGGCTAAGGAAGCTGTGATCGTAGCAGGTAAAGCTTCGACATCATATCTACAGCGTAAATTAAGGGTGGGGTATTCAAGAGCAGCTCGCTTGATGGATATGCTTGAAGAACAGGGTGTTATTAGCCATCAGGATGGAACTAAGCCTAGACAGGTAATCGAGGATGAAATTGATTAGTAAAATAATTTTTATATATGGAATTCGTATGGGTTTTAATTGTTATCGGTGCAATATGGTATTTTGTAGGAAGAAATAAATCAGCACATCAGAATGCTGTTCAAGATAACTCTGTCGATCCATATGATGACGGACCAGTTAACTATACTGAAGAGCAGGTTTTGTCGTATCAGACAAGTTTTGAAAATAGATTATATGAAGAAATAGATTTTCCAGATAGTATAGCGTATAGCAAACTGTATATTTTCAATAACCTAATGGAACCATGGTTTCAGAAACTTTCGGGAAAATACAGATATG
>JBLHQB010000019.1:0-15433 GCA_047624725.1 Patiriisocius sp.
AAAAACACCAACAGTACTCAATGTACTGTTGGTGTTTTTAAGTATTTGTCACGCCCACCAGGACTTGAAAAGCTTTTGAGGTAGATTCGACCAGAGGAAGAATATGTCCAAAAGGTGTACAGATCATGTAATGATCAAGTCCGATAAATATTGCTTTCTCCTTTTTAAAAACACCATCACCTTGCACCAACCCAAACTCTCCCATATAGTACCCTCATGAAACTCCTCATCCTCGACAACATCCGCTCCGCTCACAACGTCGGCTCAATCTTCCGTTCCGCCGACGGCGCAGGCGCACAAAAGATATACCTAGTAGGCCCCACCCCAACCCCGATAGACCGCTTCGGCCGCCCACAACCTGAAATCGTAAAGACATCTCTCGGCGCCAGTGAATCTATGTCCTGGGAACACATCGGAGACAGCGCCAGTGAGTCAGTAGAGGAAACACTTGCATGCATAGCGACACTTAAAGCAGAAGGGTATACCATTGTCGCAGTAGAGCAGTCAGAGAAGTCTATCTCACTAGACGACTTCACAGTCCCAGAAAAAGTAGTGTATATACTTGGTGCTGAAGTAGAAGGAGTACATCAAGAAGTAATGGATGCAGCGGATGTGATAGTTGAAATACCAATGGCAGGGATGAAAGAATCTCTCAACGTATCAGTGACCGCGGGTATCATTCTCTTCAGTAAATAAAAACTCCCCAACGGGGAGTTTTTGTTATCTACATATTCAACGCCGCAAGCTCCTTCTTCACTACCTCCGCATCACTCCACGGCTGTCGTGTATTATGTGGTCCCATGATGTATGGATCTGTCCCTTTTCCTGAGATGATCACGTAGCCACCATGCTCCGCAGTCTCTAGTGCAGTACGGATTGCCATACGACGATCCATGATGACTTCGAGCTTTGATTTATCCTCGACACCTTTACTCATGTCATCAACAATCTTACGTGGGTCTTCATCATATGGATCTTCATTGGTGAGGATGATGTGGTCACAGTGTTGCTCTGCGATATGTGCCATCTCTGGACGCTTCCAAGTGTCACGTCCACCACCAGTGTTCCCTAAGACCCCCACCTTCTTCTGGTCTTTAAATGCAATATACAGCTGTTCAAGAGAATCAGGGGTGTGTGCGTAGTCGACAATTGCGGTTACTTGTTTTGCAGTGTCCTTGGGTGTACTGAAGTGTTCTACACGTCCCTTGATAGGGGGAAGTGATCGCAGTGCCGATTCGATAGTTCGTAGCTGTACGCCAAGCGCTCGGGTGAGTGTGATTGCCGCTAACGTGTTGTATACGTTAAAGAGTCCAACTAATGGCACACGGATAGTGATCTCCTCATCAGCATTCTGGAAGATAAGTCCGATACCGTCTTTGTGTAGTGTGTGTAGCTTGAGACTCGCTAATCCGTAGGGAAGTTTTTCTTCGACTCGTATATTAAGAAAATCTTCTCCATGCTCGTCGTCAGTGTTGGCTACAATGTATCGCGGTTGCTTCGCTGAGTTTGCTAACTGCTTTGCGATCTCTAGCTTCGCAGCTTTGTATTTTTCAAATGAACCATGCGACTCGATGTGTTCAGGGGTGAGGTTGGTAAATACCAATGCATCCATCTCAATGAACTTATGTCGGTATTGTTTCGCTCCTTCAGAGGTCATTTCAATAACCGCGTAGGTGCACTTTGCATCAACTGCTTCACGTAGGAACTGATGTACAAAAAACCGACCAGGCATGGTCATCTTGAAAAGATTCTTTCGGATTTCGTCTCCGAACTTAAACTGGATAGTCGATAGAGAAGCGACCTTGTTTCCGTCAGCTTCCAAAATTGCAGTGATCAACTCGGTGACGGTTGATTTACCCTTTGTCCCCGTTACTGCAATAACGGTGATTTCCTTTGAGGGACTTCGATAGATAAGATTACCTGCGTACGCAAGTAGGTAGTGGTACGGTGGGCGTATCTTATTAAGTACGACAGTGGGTATAAGTCGTTTAATCCAGTATAAAGCAGTATTCATATATATAAGTATACGCGGAGTTTTGTATTACGGAACTTGTAAAGTGTTAAAAGTAATCGGTAACTTGAGACCAGCTTATGCTTTCCCGAGTTCTTTAAGTGCTGCATGCACCGCCTGGGTTGCGGTATTGATCTCAGGTGGAAGCTGGTGGATAGCTTTGCGTGCGTCTGCTTGCGGATACCCGAGCGCTATAAGTGCGTCAATAGCATCAACTGCAAATGGTGGCTCGACTATAGTGCCGTCAACATCAGCTGCATTGGTATATGCTCCGGCGAAGTGTGCGAAGGCATCCTTGAGACCAAGAACAACTTTCTCCGCGGTCTTCTTCCCAAGGCCTGACATCTTAGAAAGGTGTGCCGCGTCTCCAGAAAGTACGGAACTCCTGAGTAGTTCAAGGTCTGCCTTCTGCATAATCTGCAGCGCAGACTTTGGACCAATCTTTGGAAGTGTCAGGAGAATGGTGAAAAGCTCGAGCTCATCACGGGTAGGGAAGCCGTAGAGGTCTTGCGCTGTTTCTCGTACTGCCATGTGTGTAAAGAGTTTTACGTCAGCTTCAAGCGTGAAGTGTTCTGGGGTTTGGTGCACATTAATGAGGTACCCAACACCAGAAACATCTACGACGATTTGTCCTTCGGTAATGTCTGCAATAGTCCCTCGAATATGTCTAATCATTCCCTTATGATATAACCTTTGTCCGCAGTCGCCAAGGCGTTGCAATTTATAGGCGCTTGGGGTATAGTTCTGCCACTTAAAAAGATATATATGCCAATTACTAAAGGAGCAGAAAAAGCAAACCGAGCATCGCTACGAAAGCGTGTATTTAACATGCGTCGTAACCGTACAATGAACGAGGTTGTAAAGAACCTACGAAAGCACATTGCTGGAGGTGAAGTAAAGGAAGCAGAAGCAATGCTCCCTGAAGCACAGAAAGCAATTGATAAAGCTGCAAAGCGAGGAATTATCAAAGGCAACACAGCTGATCGAAAGAAGTCACGATTAGTAGCAGCAATTCTCCGAGCTAAATAAGTATTAAAAAACACCTTACGGTGTTTTTTAATACTTATATTCTTTACATAAAAACCTTTGGATATATCCAAAGGTTTTTATGTAGCTAGAACCCAAAAAATTCGAGTAGTTTATGAGCAAGGGGTTCTTCTGTATATTCTTCAGGCAGTCTCGATGCGAGGATGTCTTCGATTTCTTCTACGTACTCTTCAGGGAGAGGAAGGACTAGTAGTGGCATGAAGAGTTTTTCTGACTTACACAGTAACTGCGGGCCAATAGGGTCTTCTTCGTCGATGTAGAAGGACTCGAGTGTGCTGTATGGATAGAGTTTGTCGTCTATTCGTAGTCCGCGTTGGGTTACTGCGAAGGGGACCACTTTAGGATCACGTGTTGCGTGTAGTGCCGTTACTAATCCTGCGATAAAGATGAGGATACCGAAAAGCATGTTCCCGAGCAGGATGGCAGTGATGGTGATTGCGACGGTAATGATCCCGAGTACCCAATACCAGTCACTTCCTTTTTCGGTGTGGTGATGTTCGTAGGCCTCCCATGAGATAGTTCGTGCTTGTTCTGACATAGGGAAATTGTAGCATGGGGGAGGGGGTGTATGGCGTAGAACCTATGCCTCGTAACTTTAGAAAACTTGTTTACCGGACTAATGTAGGTTGCTGTTCGAGAGAGGGATTCGATCCTTACAGGATCAGTACAGGTTGTCACGATTCTTTCAGAATCGCAGGCAACCTTTTCGAATCCCTCTCTCCCTCGCAAATACAACAAAACCCAAACAAAGCCTTTGCTTTGTTTGGGTTTTGATATTTGCGGAGAGAGAGGGATTCGAACCCTCGGTACCTTTCGGTACGCTTGTTTTCAAGACAAGTCCATTCGACCACTCTGGCATCTCTCCAGTAGTCAGTACGTCGTTAAACGTGACAGGATAGTACCAGAAAATGAATACTTTTCCAAGTATGGTACTCTTGTTGGATGAGAAAAATGGGAATTGATTATGGGAGTAAGCGGGTGGGCATTGCGCTGACTGACGAAGGTGGGGTGATGGCATTTCCGCATTCTGTCCTGCCTAATGACAAAGATTTACAGAATACGATTGAAAAAATCATTGCAGATGAGAAGGTTGCTGAGATTGTTATGGGGCATTCGCTTGATCGGGAAGGGGAGCCTAACGCTATTCATACTCATGTAGAAGCTCTGATGATGGATCTGACGCTTTCTATAGGGATTCCTATCCACCTACAGCCGGAACAGTATACAACGCAAGAGGCGACGCGTTTACAGGGGAAAAATGATCAAGTAGACGCATCAGCAGCTGCTATCATTCTTAATAGTTACATCACACAAGGATAACCTTAAATTTTGTATGGATACAGAAAATACAGAAACAGAAGCAGCTACACCGGTAGAACCAGTTGTAGAAAAACCTTCGTATGCTTCATACGATGATTTTATGAAACTCGATATTACTATTGGAACGATTCTTTCGGTTGAGGTGGTAGAAGGTGCTGATAAGCTTTTGAAGCTTGCTGTTGATGTTAATGAAGCACAGCCACGACAGATTATTTCAGGGATTCGTGAGTACTTTGAAGATGTTCAGTTTTTAGTGGGGAAGCAGTGTCCGTTTGTAACGAACCTAGAACCACGAGTTATTCGAGGTTTTGAGAGTCAGGGTATGATCTTGGCTGCTGAGCATGATGGTGTGTTCTCGTTGCTTATTCCACATAATGAGTTACCTTCTGGTACTTCAGTTAGTTAATAAAGATATATGGCACTATTCGGCGTTAATGCGCATAAAAAAACTACAGACGTTGTCGCGAAGCATGGAGCTCGGTGGCTTCAGTCGAAGCACTCAGTGTGGATTCTTGGAGTGATCTCTTTTGCAGAGTCTTTGTTTGCTCCAATTCTCATTGATCCATTCTTGGTAGCATTGATTATTGCATCTCCTAAAAAGTGGAAGCTGTATGTCTTGGTGTCTATTGTTACTTCAGTTATTGGGGGAGTATGTGCGTATATTTTAGGCTCACTCTTTTTTGATACGTTGGGTGTAAAGGTGATTGATTTTTACGGACTGCAGGATATGTTTGCGTCAATTGCAGACAACTTAGATAAAAATGGTTTTGTGTTTGTGCTTATAGGAGCATTCACGCCTATTCCGTATAAGATTGTCGCTATTGCTAGTGGTGTGCTGCATATTAGCTTCCTAACATTTATTGTTGCTTCGATCTTTGGGAGAGTACTACGCTTGGGACTTGTTGGGCTTGCTGCGCACGCAGTGGGGCCGCACGCATTGCCGGTAGTGCGACGGAATTTGTACACACTTGCTGCAGTTGCTGGACTTCTGCTTCTTACGTACATTGGCCTGCAGCTTCTGTAGAAACCTGGGGAGTGTCCGCATAAATAAATACGCATTCAGCGTATACTATAGATAATGAATGTTCTTGATACGTTGGGGAAATTAATACCGCCACCAAACTATATGCGCTTACCTAGCGCTGGGGTAGATATTTCTGATTCGTCATTGAAGTTTTTGCAGTTTAAGCCTGACAGGCTACGTGGTACGCAGTTAGAGTTATCCGACTGGGGGGACATCGAGATTCCTGATGAAGCACTGCATCGCGGGAAGGTTAATGATGTTAAGGCACTCTCTGTAGCAATTAAAGAGGTTCGTGAACGTACGGGGGTTGAGACTGTCCGGGTATCGCTTCCTGAAGAGCATGCATATTTGTTTGAAACAGAGATCAAGAAGGGAACACCGTTTAAAGAAATTCGTGGACTCCTTGAGTTCCGCTTAGAAGAGAACGTACCGCTTTCACCACGCGATGCATTTTTTGATTACGATATTATTGAAGAGGAAACTAAGGGAGACTCGCTACGGGTTTCAGTTACAGCATACGCGAGGGACACGATCATGAATTATTATGAGGCCTGCAGGAGTGCAGGGGTAACCCCACTGTCATTCGAGGTTGAGGCGCAGGCTATTGCGCGATCGACTATACAAAGAGGGGACCGAGGAACGCATATGATCGTAGACTTCGGGAAGACACGTACGGGTATTGGTATCGTGTATAACGGAACATTGATGTATACCTCAACCATTGATATTGGAGGGGCGCAGTTATCTACCGCAATGCGACGTCAGCTTGGTGAGGTTGAGGAGTCTGAGTTAACTCGACTAAAAAACAAGCAAGGCCTTGTGCGTGGTGTCGAGGGGACTGACGTATACGATGCGTTGCTACCTACTATGTCAGCTATTATTGATGAGGTGCGTACACGAGTCCAGTACTGGAATACTCGTGACGTTGCTCGTGAGGACCGACAGATTCAGTCGGTTATTCTGTGCGGAGGAAGCGTGAACATGAAAGGGCTTCCTGAGTACTTCTCGGAAATGTTGGGTGTTACCGCTCATCGAGCAGACGTGTGGCAAAATGCCTTTTCTATTACTGATACGGTGCCTGAAATTGGGCGTCGGTATTCATATGGATACGCTACAGCAGTAGGATTGGCGTTGACGCCTTTTAAATAGACATGATTAACCTCATCCCCCCACAAGCAAAAAAACAGGTAAAGGTCGAATACACCGTTCGAGCAATTTCTATGTTGTTGGTTTTGTTTACTGCTGCATTGGTGATTGTCGGTGTGTTGCTTGTGCCTACGTATGTATTAATTCATTCACAGCTCATAACCTATGAAGCTCAATATTCAGAAATTACTGAATTAGCTAATTCATACGAAGAGCTAGAGAAGGCTGTGACGGTAACTAACATTATCTCAACAGCGTTGATGACTGCTCAGTCGGAACTTCTTTTTTCAGACATCGTTACTGAGATTCAGACACTTGCAGTAGGTAATGTGGAGCTTGAATCGTTTAGGCTTTCACGAACTGAAGGACTTATAGCGGATATACAGGTATCAGGAGAAGCACGATCACGCGCGAGCCTTGTGGCGTTCCGTGATGCACTGGAAGAGGACGAACTGTTTGAATCAGCAGCACTCCCGCTATCAAATTTAGCAAAAGATGTTGAGATACCATTTAATATCTCCATTGTAATGGCTAGCGCGGTGTCTGAGTAATATGATTATCAAAAAAACAAAAATAATAGGACTGCTTACCCTCGTTCTTTTTAGTACCTCCTGTGCAGGAGTTGTGTTTGCGTGGGAGTACATTCACAGAGAAGGGGAGAACCTTGGGTCTGAGATTACCGCTGTGTCGAATTACTTGGCACGTGAAGCAACTTATGAGGATGTCTCCCGTTTGGTTGCTGATACACAAGTTAACCGTGAAGAACTGATATCGTATATTCTCACAGAAGAGAAAACTATTAATTTCCTTGCTGATGTTGAACAAATAGCACTTGATCAGGGTATTGAGCTTACTACGGACACGTTGAAGGTGGAAGAAGGGACTGGTTTGTTTGATACATTAACAGTTGCGTTTTCAGTTTTGGGCCCTGAGGTGTATGTATTGCAGATGCTTCAGATTCTTGAGACACTCCCATACTACAGCTCAGTTGTGCAGATGAATTTAAATAAAGAGATGGGGCTCAATGGTTTGTCAGTGATTGAGGGGACTGTTACACTTGAAGTAAATCTTTTGCAATATGATCGATAAAAAAAGTATCGTAAAAATGGCAAAACACGTTTTTAGAAAAGGGAACGGATATCCTGATCGCCGTTTGATACATGCAAAAAGAGATTGGGCTATTGGACTTTTTATATTTGCGTTGGTGGTTATAGCAGGAGGAGCTATCGCGGGTGATACGTTCGCACTGTATACGAATGTTGCACTTACTGAAGGTGATCCGGGAGAACGGATACCTTCTTATAATCAGCGAGCAGCTGATGTTGCTTTGGGGTTGTATCGACAGAGAGTAGAGCGACATGAGGAGTTGCAGGGCGTTGTTAATGTTGTGGTCGAAGAAGAGATACCTACCGAAGTAGAAGAACTTCTGACTGAAGAAGGGGTGGTTGAGGATGATAGTAAAGAAAGGACAGCTGGAGATCAAGAAGAGGGGGTGATTGAGTCGAGTTAGATGCAAGGGAATCTTCCCTTGCATGGACTGTAGACCTTTTGGACATATTGATTCGCTTCGCTTTCAACCTGCCTCAAAAGCTTTTCGATTCCCGCGTAAACATTCCACTGGACTGTTTACTTCTGGGGGCACATATATAAAAACAACACCTCAAGGTGTTGTTTTTATATATGTGCCCCTCGAAGGAGTTAGTTGGAACCAAATTGTCGAAGAATTGAGAGGCTGGTTGGATTTAAAGGAGACTGTAGGTGCCTGATATAGTGCTATACTCGTACTTATGAGTGAAATACCAGAGTGTTTTTATCGAGTTAGTGTTAAAGCGTTGGTTCTAAATGAGAATAGAGATAAGTTTTTAATAATGCAAGAGGATAATGGTTGGTGGGACCTGCCAGGTGGAGGTTTGGACTGGGGAACGCTACCACAAGATGATGTGGTTAGAGAAATCGACGAGGAGATGGCACTCAAGGTGAAATCTGTTTCAGATAAGCCTCTATACTTTTATACAAATGGTAAACCACGCAAAAGTAACCCAGAACTCTCTATTTGGTACGCTTATGTTCTCTACGAGGTGGAGTTAGAAGACTTGGACTTTTTTCCATCAGATGAATGTGTTGCAATAGATTTTGTGGATATAGATAGTCTACCGAAAGAGAATGTACATCTACAGGTAACTCATCTTGCAGATTTGTTTGACCCAAAAAATCACACTTAGACGTTTGGTGGTTCCAACACGTAGAAAATTCTCTTAAATTTTTGATGTTGGTTTTTAAAAACTTGGAACCATAAAACCACCCCTGACATTAGGAGTGGTTTTGTTCTAAATATTCAGTTCTCTATCTTGGTGCCCCCCCCCAGAGGGAATCGAAACTTACAGTTTCAGTACACCTTTTGGATATTTCTTTTCGCTTAGCTCGAGAAAAATCTCAAAAGCTTTTCGATTCGCGTAACGCTTTGTATGCACAAAGCTACGCCCTCTGGTGGCAAACAAAAATAGACCCAGAAGGGTCTATTTTCTTTGTGCCCCCAGAGGGAATCGAACCCCCATCCAAAGCTTAGAAGTCTCTTGTTTTATCCATTAAACTATGGGGACATCTGCTGTCTCTAAGCACTGATACAATACCAGATTCTGCGTGGATACAACAGTATTATTCTGTACTTTGCGCAAGAGGAAGTTTTACAGTAAATATAGTCTCTTCACCAAGGGTGCTTTCTACATTGATACAACCATCGTGTTGATCGATGATTTGTTTACTGATCGCTAACCCGAGGCCTGTTCCGTCTACTTCGTTTGTACCAATTCGATAGTACTGTTCAAAGATAAGATCTAGTTCTTTTTCTGCTATTCCCACTCCGTTGTCAGTGATTGTGCATACCGCGTATGCGTCCTCTTTTGTTAAGCAAAGATGAATTGTTGGCTTGTAAAGCGTGTCAGCATACTTCAGGGCGTTGCTTACTAGATTCGTTATTACCTCACTTACCTTGCGTTCATCTGCGTTGACGTACACCTCGGAGGTTATTTCTGTAATAATGTTCACACTCTTTGATTCAGCAATAATTTCATACTCCTCAACAAGTTCAATAATTTTTGCACTGAGATTAAAGTCCTCCTTTTCAAAAATTTCTTGATTGCTTTCAATTCGTGCATACCGCAACAAATCATTTACAAATACTGACATATGCCGCATTGATGATGTGAGACCTTGGGCCGTCTTCTGCATACCAGGAAATTTATTGAGCTTCTCAATCTTTGTTTGCAGAATCGAGAGAGGAGTTTGCAGATTGTGTGAGATATGGAGCATTGCAGTCTTTTGCTTTTCTTGGATATCTTTAATTGATTGCGTTCGCAATACAACTTTTTCTTCAAGCTCTAATGCTCGTTCCTTAACTTCTTCGTAGAGCAGTACGCGCCCAATTGCGATAGCTGCCTGGTGAGCAAATGTACTTAAGAGCTGTAAATCACGTGGTGTATATTCAGTCCCTGATATTTTTTTACCCATTAAAATGGTTCCAATTTGTGAACCTGTTAAATCGATGGGGATAGACAATACTGCCGAATTATTGGTCTGGAATTCTTGCGTGATTCGTACTGAGGTAGCTTGCAATATTTCCCGTAATGATTCTTCAGCCTTCTTTAGAAGGGTGTCCATTTCTAGTGAGTCGTGCATGATTGAGGAGAGCGTGTGGAGAGCTATCTGGTAGTCGTATTCATTAGCGAAGAAGAAGGGATCGGTTTTTCTTCGTAGATAGATGTTTACTTTAGGAACGGTAACCAGAGTAATGAACGTCACGCCAAGACAGCTGACAAACTGACCTATCTGGGAGTTTGTCTGAAAGAAGAAACTGCTAATGGTCAACGCTAGTATATAAAGAACCAGCACAAACGAAAGTAGAGCTGTATATACAAAACTGTTCTGTGCAATTTCCCGCGTTTCAAGAAACTGTCGCCAGGTCATTACATAGACAATGCCAGCTATGAGTATGACAGAAAATACTGGGCCAATTGCATTAAAAAAGAAGATGCTGAAAACCAGAGGCAGGAGTGAGTTTGTGAGTAGTGTAATTACAAAAAAGAGAACGTATCCGTACAAAAGATATCTTGCTTGCTCTTTAACGACTGTATTTTGAGTCTGAAAATATCGAAGTGAAAGAACACTAATTGCGGTAACGATTGAGACAAGTGCAAATAAAGCATACAGCGCAGAGAGTGGGCCCGGAGTTATGCTTGTGTAGCCGTGGATGGTTACCGCAATTGTCGTAACCACAAGGTTAGGAATGAGACTTATGATGGCAAAAAATAAACCTATGATCGTAAAGAAAGATAGTAGATATTTTGTTCGTCTGGAAATGTTGTCTCCTGCAGGGAAGAGTGTTACAAACCATAACTGTGCAGTGAGTGATATCGCTGCAAAGAAAAATATATACATCTCAATGAGATCACTGTGCATCCATAGATTTGAAGCGATTGATGCTGTCCAGAGTGTCATCGTGGTCATTTGAACCACAAGTACTTTACTTACCAACGGACGAAAATTCTTCTGTACTATAAAGGCTATTAAACCAATGTTGATGCAGACCGTAACACTTAAAATTACAAAGGTAAGATGCATGAAGTTCATGGTATAGCTAGTATACCTACTGTGTTATGAAAGTATATTCACCCAGTAAATACTGGGCGAATTCTTTTGTTCCAATTTTATTGGTACTTATTACGAGACAAAAGAATATTCTGAGGCACTCAGTCTGTCTTGTATTGATGCACAACTGTCATTAGTGGGAGCTAAGGTTGCGCCGTAACAATACCGTGGCACATCATTAAAGTATGAACCCCACTCCTTCTTGTATGTAGAACTTCGCTTTTGCTAATTAGGCTTCCCAAACTCGTGTAGGGGAGTTTGCGGGTAGCGAATAAGGAGGCGAACAGTTCTGTCTCCCAGTTAATATCAGCTTGTTTTGCACGGGTCATCTCAGACCTCCTTTGTTGCGTTTGATGGAAGAGGTAACCGTATGACAGGTGATCCCCCCCCTTTTTTGTTAAAAGAACAGCGGCTTCTAGAAGACAGTGTAAAAAACATGTAATAAAGGTACCTATCGTAAGTGATATATATTTTCTTAAAATTATATAAGAAGAATATAAACCGTATCAAGCCACTACGATACTATTTTGTACCCACGACTAGGAACTGTTTTGATTATTGGGTCTTCTTTATTGGTGTCAGAAATTTTCTTTCGAAGGCTGAGAATGTGGGCCTCAATAGTATTTGAAAAAATATCAATGTCCATATCCCATACATGTTCGAGAATCATTGCACGCGTGAGAACAATGTTGGGATTTTGCATCAGATATTGTAATAACATAAACTCTTTTCGTGTCAGCGTTATCTCCACATTGTGTTTAAGAACAATATTTTTTGCCGAGTCTAAGGTCAGGTCACGTACCTCAAGATACTCTCCAACAATTTGTACTGGACGACGTAGTAATGCCCGTACACGAGCCACAAGTTCTTGTATTTCAAATGGCTTAGCAAGGAAGTCGTCTGCTCCAGCATTAAGCATTTTTGTTTTCTCGCTAGGTGTCCCCATTGCTGAAATTATTAAAATAGGGACAGTTTTGCCCTCTGCACGTATTTCGTTACAGATTTCAAATCCGTCCTTCTTTGGGAGCATTATGTCTAAAATAATCAGATCGTATTCATTTATCTTTGCAAGATATGACCCTGTTTCACCATCACTGGCAGTATCAATTGCAAACATCTCTGAGTGCAGTGACTCCGCCAGGTATTCCGATATTTTTTGGTCATCCTCGATAATCAATATTTTCATATACTTAAATGTTACAACAACAGGATGAACTTAGAAAACTAAGTTTTATTGTTTCTTTATCTGATCTATATCAATATTTTGGAGAAATAAACAGAGCGCCCAACAAATATAAAAAATGTGTTGCGGGCGCTCTACGTTTGTACGGGGTGCATCAAAGAGATGCACAGTCGATATGGAATACCTCGGGTTCTATGGCTGTTAGTTGATCTATGTCAGTTTCCTGAGAACGGTCACCATCAGCCTCCTCACACAGTACCCGGTTGGCATCCTCGACGTCTGCTGGACTGGTCATTGTCTTCTCCTTAGCAACGTTGCGTTGCATAGTTTTACTATACTCCTGTACAGAGAGGGATTGTGTGGTAGGAGGGGATAAGTGGGGGGGGTGAGAGATTTGAAACTTACAGTTCTGTTCAGGTTGTATGATATTTTCTTCTAGAAAAGTATCGGCAACCTTTTCAAATCTCGCGTAACAGTGCGTAAGCACTGTTACTTCATCGCACACAAGAAAAACCGCCAATGGCGGTTTTCTAGTTGTGCGCGATGTGGGACGACGTTAGAACGGTTTTGGAAGTGAATGTATAAAGAAACTGCCCACCCAAGAAGGGGAGGCAGTGATTCCTTTTTTAAAGGTGGACTTACGTCTCGATCGGTTTACAGAAAAGTTCAGCAATCTCTTTTGGCCAATCTTCTGATTTAGGATCAGGAAGATGGTTTGAGAGGATGGTAGAAACCTCGCGCCAGCGCACATCAATTGCTTCTGGTGCTGTATAAGCGATGGACTCTTGCCGACCCTTGAGTTCTTTGAGGACGTTTTCTTTGCCGTCAAATGTATCGGGGATCATTCCACAAATCAAATCGATGCGCTCATGAAGCGTTGTGGCTTTGAGTTCTTGTGTAGAAGGTTGCGTTTCAGCTGAAGTATTCATTTCTTATTCCTTCATCTTGGTTGGTGCCCGTTTCAGGCTGGAACATTGAGGCTATCCCCAAAGCTATTCAAACAATATAATATATTTATATATTGTCAAGTATTGGTGCGCGATGAGAGATGTGGTCACCTTCACATCAATATTTTTCACAAGTTCAAAATATTGTGTTACGCGACCCCGTCGTTCAAATCGTACTCCCTACGGTCCGTGCGATATATTCACTCTTTTCAAATCTCTCATCGCGCACAAGAAAAACCGCCAGAAGCGGTTTTCTAATTGTGCGCGATGAGAGATTTGAACTCCCGACCTTCGCAGTGTAAATGCGCTGCTCTACCAACTGAGCTAATCGCGCAGACGTTCGTCTGCATTTGTGTACCCATCTTCTCTCAGGTAGGGGATATAGTACCTTTTTTTAAAAATAATTCAATAGTCCAATATAAGTAGACTAAAGATGGGTCTGGCACTATACTGATGCTCATGATTGAAATCTATTGTATATGTACAGGAAAAGTGCAGAATGTTGCGTATCGTGACTATGCACAGACTTCAGCCGGTGAGCTAAAGCTTGCGGGCTGGGTACAGAATTTACCTGATGGTACGGTTGCGGTGTGTGCGCAAGGGTTTCCTGATACGTTAAAAGATTTTGTTGAATACCTTAACGAGGGATCGCTCACTGCGCAGGTTGCAGGAGTATCCGTTGAGTGGCGTACAGCAAAAGAGTTGTTTGATGATTTTTCTATTATTCACTAAGTACTATTTTTATGGAAATTCCTATTATATATGAAGACGATGATGTGGTTGTGGTAAACAAGCCTGTGGGAGTTATGGTGCATGCTGACGGGCATAGTACAGATGATACGTTGGTGGATTGGTTTTTGGAAAAGTATCCAGACTCTAAAGGGGTAGGGGAGGTGCAGCTGTCACCTAAGGGAGAAAGTTTGGAGCGATCAGGAGTAGTGCACCGATTGGATCGGGATACTTCGGGAGTACTGATTATGGTGAAGACGCAAGATGCGCATGAGCACCTTAAGTCACAGTTCCATGATCGTCATGCGAAGAAGGAGTACCGTGCATTCGTGTATGGACCAGTGCGTGAGAAGTGGGGGATTATCGATCGAGCTATTGGACGCAGTGCCAGCGACTTCCGCATGCGTTCAGCGCAGCGTGGAGCTAAGGGTCTAATGAGAGAGGCAACTACTGAGTGGGAATGTATCGGACAGGGACGGTACAACGATGAAGACTTTTCGTATCTTAAGCTGAAGCCAAAGACGGGACGCACACACCAGATTCGTGTGCACCTACGAGCCATTGAGCGGCCAGTGGTAGGTGATCAGCTGTATGCAGCGCATGTTATCCCACGATCAAACAATTTAGGGTTAGAGCGTATGGCATTGCACGCACATATATTAGAGATCGTATTACCTAACGGGGAAGAGGAGCGTCTGATAGCCCCAGTCCCACAATCGTTTGACGATGCAGCTGAACGTATATCAGAAGAATAAACGAGACATACCTGTCTTGCTTTTTGTACCTGGCGTGGTACATTAGGGCACGTTTTATTGCACTTTTCTAAGTATTTAACAATTTTATATGAACACAGTAACAACAGGAGTAACGATCTCTCCAGTAAACATGGAAGACCGTAAATCAATTGGTATTCGAGCAGGGGACACTGTAAAGGTGCACCAGCGAATCCAGGATAAAGGTAAGACACGAATTCAGATTTTTGAAGGAGTTGTTCTTGCGCGAAAGCACGGAAGCGAACCAGGAGCGACTTTCACTGTCCGAAAGATGGCTAGTGGTGTAGGGGTTGAAAAGATTTTCCCACTATACTCACCAAACATCGATAAGATTGAAATCGTGAAACGATCTAAGGTACGTCGAGCGAAACTATACTTTATCCGAGATAAGGTAGCGCGAGAAATCAAGCGACAGATGCGACGAATGAACCTGGTATCTATGGCTACTGAGTCACAGGCCGAAGCAGCAGTTCGTAAGGCTGAAGCAGAAGCTAAAGCTGCAGAAGACGCTGTAGCAGCAGAAGCTAAAGCAGTTGAGGATGCAGCAAAGAAAGCTGAAGAAGAAAAAGTAGCAGCTGAAGCTGTAGGGGCTGAAGCAACTCCAGAAGT
>JBLHQB010000020.1:0-14141 GCA_047624725.1 Patiriisocius sp.
GCTTGATAAGGCAACGCGACCGGTGACTGAATTTATTGATGACTTGTCTGTTTGGTACCTACGACGTTCTCGAGAAAGATTAAAAGGGGAGGACCAGGCTGATGTACAACTAGCGATGGGGACACTACGTCATGTGATGATGACGCTCTCTCAAGTTATGGCCCCGGTAATGCCATTCTTCGCTGAGCATGTATTCCTTACACTGCGAAATGACGATGATGCAGAAAGTGTACACCTCACCTCATGGCCAGAAGCAGGAGAGGTAGATGCACAGGTGCTTGCTGATATGGATGTAACCCGTGGTGTGGTATCAGCTGCGCTTGAAGCGCGATCAAAAGCGAACGTGAAGGTGCGTCAGCCATTGCAGGCACTTATGGTGCAGGAAAGTTCTTGTGTGATTACTGATGAGGCGTATGCAGAAATTGTGCGAGCAGAGGTGAATGTAAAAGAGATAACACATGACGCAGGTATCGAAGGTGTTGCGCTGGATACAGAAATTACACCAGTGCTGCAAGCAGAAGGTGACTCACGTGACTTTATGCGAGCGGTGCAAGACCTCCGAAAGAAAGAAGGTCTTGAGGCAGCGGATCGAGTGATCCTTACGGTCCAAGCTTCTGTAGAAGGGGAGGAGATCGTCACGATGTTTAAGGACGATATCCAGAAGACCGTAGGTGCAAATGAAATTATCTTTGATCGAACTGAAGGTGTCGAAGTGGTAGCTGGTGAGCATTCGTTGATTATTGGTATTGAGAAGGTTGAGTAGGTGAGTGTTGCATGACGCTGGATTGCCACGGCTAAAGCCTCGCAAAGACGTGAAGACCCCTCCCTTAGGACCGGCCTAGAGGCAGGGGAGACAAAGACCTGGGGTAGCAAAGCTATTTCGGGTCTTTGTGTTTTGCAGTACAATCATACGTAATGGGGTACAGAACATACATTATGAAAGCGCTTGTCTGCGGAAGTCGCGACAGTTACACCTCAGACAAGTCATACCTTCTCTTCACTAAAGAGGAGGGTATGTTGTGGGCGACTGCACGCAGTGTGCGAGTTGAAAAGTCTAAGCAACGTATGGCACTACAGGACTTTTCTATAATCCGGGTCTCACTCGTTAAAGGTAAGGGAGGGTGGCGTATTGGAAGTGTTGAGGCGCTGTCTAATGCATTTCTTGCTGCTGAAAATCGTATGGTGCGTGGAGGGATTTCGTATATTGTCAAAGCGTTGCGTCAGTATGTGCACGGAGAGGTGGAAGTCCCTCGAGCATTTTTGGATATGCAGACGGTGTTGCTCGTATTAGATGAGAATACCTCCATTGAGGGCATTGCTGCATATCAGCAGCTTTTCATTCTGCGTCTTTTGGACGAACTGGGGTACATCGCGATACCAAAGGAACTGTGTTTGTATGTCGAAACTAAAGATATTACTGAAGCGTTTGATATATATGACAGTGCACACGATGCACGTATTACACAACATATTGAGCACGCGAAGAAGGTGAGTCATCTGTAGTGTTGTATACTAGGAGTACTAATCAACGTATATGAGTGGAATTAAAGATCAGGACCGAATTGAAGCGTTACGTAAACGCTTATATGAACGTGGGAAACCGATGGAGCAACACCAAAATCATATACTTACTGACAAAAAGGAAGAGGTTAAAACACAGTGGGCTGCACCACCTGAACCCATTATTCCTGAAGTGGTCCCTGAACCAGAAGCTGTAGAAGGGCACATTATCCATACACCAACAGAACTTGATATGTCACCAAAGAAAAAGAAGAAGGGGTATCGTCTTAAGTTACTCCTTGCAGGGATTATTTTCTTCGTCCTGGCAGTTGGTGGGTCTAGCGCATTTTTAATGTTTGGTAATAATAGTATCTCAGGTGAGAATATTGCTATTTCGGTATCTGGTCCATTTACCATTGGAGGAGGGGAGACGCTGCCGCTACAGGTGGGGATCACTAACAGTAACGTGGTTGCTATTGAGTCGGCGACGTTGATTGTTGAGTATCCGCTCGGGACACACTCCGCGCTAGACGTACAAAAGGAATTATTTGCAGAGCGACTGGCATTGGATACAGTTGCCGCAGGCGAGACGATTAATATACCGTTGCGCGCAGTGGTCTTCGGTGAGGAGAATGATGACCAGACGGTTAATGTTTCTATCGAGTATCGAGTACAGGGTTCTAATGCGTTGTTCTTTAAGGAGGCTGACCCGTTACGCTACAAGATTAGTTCCTCACCGATTATTGTGAAAACTGCATCGCTTAAGAAGGTGTCTTCAGGGCAAGAGACTGATATTGAACTGACGATTACTTCAAACTCACAGTCAACACTTTCTGAGGTGTTGGTAAAAGCTGAGTATCCAAATGGTTTTGACTTTACGTCGTCGAACCCATCACCCGTAAGTGCACAGAACGTCTGGATTATTGCAGACCTCGAACCAGAAGAGGAGCAGACTATTACTATTACGGGAATTGTGGTCGGTCGGGAGTCCGATGAATACGCAATTAACTTTACCGTTGGTGTTCCAAGCGAACGTGATCCACAGAGTCTTGCATCAGTATTTGCCACCACACAAACTGAATTTGAAATTGAACAACCATTCTTAGATATCGAACTTGAGATCGCAGGGGTGACTAATGGAAGTGTGGTGGTTGAGCCTGATCAGCAGGTGGGGGCGTCAATCGAGATTACTAATACGCTCGATGATACGCTGTACGACATTATCGTTGAGGTTGAGCTTGATGGAAACGCGTTATCTGATTTGGATGTAGGTCCACCAAATGGATTTTATGATTCATTGAACAATAAGATTGTCTGGGACGTTTCAAGTTCACCAGACTTAGCAGAATTGCGACCAGGAGAAACAACACGTTTGGCATTTGGTGTGGTCCCTTCAGGAGAGGCACTGCGAACTCCTCAAATTAACTTTAATGTGAACGTGGATGCACGACGGGTTTCGGAAAGTAATGTGTCTGAAAAACTTACAGGAACTGCTTCGAGTATTCTCAAGGTTGCCAGCGCGCCGGACTTGAAGACAACCGTTGGATTTAATAGTGGATCATTCACCGACGTTGGCCCACTTCCACCAAAAGCTGAAGAATCTACCAACTACAGCGTTTCATTTATGATTGAGAACGGGAGTAACGCGTTGTCTGACACTGTGGTTACTGCAGTACTGCCATCATACGTAACTTGGAAAGATCAGACGTCAGGCGCGGGAGCCATAAGCTACAACCCGTCAGATCGATCAATCGCATGGACGGTGGGAGCAGTGGAAGGGAACGCTGCAGTATTCGCAGCATTCCAGGTAACATTGTTACCGAGTAAGATTCAGGTTGGAACGGCACCAGTACTGGTGAAGGAACAGCGATTGAAGGCAAATGATTTGTTTACGGGAACGGTGGTACGCGATGTGATGAGCGCGGTGACTAGCGAGATGTCGATTGAGACGGGCTACGAGAAAGAGAACGGAAGGGTTGTCGAATAAATCAGCGAATTACTTCGTTGTGCTGCGATAAATTGACCGTCAACGTACGCAAGTACGCCTCCGTTCAATTTTCTTGTACGCCTCGTACTTCATCTGATTTATGCAACAACCTACTGTTGGAGCGGAAGCGGATAGAAAAGCGGATACCTTATAGGTATTCGCTTTTCTATTTAGTTTGTTGTGCTAGAATCATTGTATAATCGCCTAATAGAGCCCTAATATGACAGACAAGACTAAAGATGAAGCAATGGTGAATGAGGCAAGGTGAGAAGTGACTTAATGTCACTTTGCAAGAGGTTGCCAGCTCGTTAGAGCGACAATCTGAATAGCTTCTGTAAGAAGTGTCATGACTATGCCGAATTTATGTCCCGATTTTTTCTCCCTTGAGAAAATCGCTGGACGCTCTAATCAAAATCTAATATGAATGAAAATAAAGATACTACAATGGAGAAGATCACCTCGCTATGTAAGCGGCGGGGGTTTGTGTTCCAGGGGAGTGATATCTATGGGGGGCTTCGTGGTACGTGGGACTATGGGCCATTGGGGGTTGCTCTAAACAACAACATCAAACGAGAGTGGTGGAAGATGTTTGTTGATGACCGTGAGGATATGTATGGTTTGGATGCGGCGATCGTGATGAACAGTAAGGTATGGGAAGCGTCAGGACACACAGGTGCTGGGTTTGCTGATCCGATGGTTGAGGATCTTGAAACAAAAGAACGGTTCCGAGCAGATCATCTTCTTAAAGACAATGGTATTGATGCTGAAGGAATGTCACTTGAAGCAATTGATGCGCTTATTGCAGAGAAGGGGATCAAAAGTCCAAAAGGGAATGATCTTTCTGCAGCGCGACAGTTCAATCTTATGTTTGAGTCACGGGTTGGTGCAACTGCGGGAGAAGAAGGGAAGGTATATCTTCGTCCAGAGACGGCACAGGGTATCTTCGTAAACTTTAAAAATGTCTTGGACTCTATGTCTCCTAAGATGCCGTTTGGTATTGCCCAGATCGGGAAGGCGTTTCGTAACGAAATTGCTCCGCGTGAGTTTTTGTTCCGTGTACGTGAGTTTGAGCAGATGGAAATTGAATACTTTGTAAAAGAAGAAGAGTGGAAGCAGGAGTTTGAAACACTTAAAGCGGAGATTTGGAAGTGGAATGACCACATTGGTTTATCTCGTGAGAATGTGCGAGAGCTTGAAGTACCAGAAAATGATCTTGCACATTACTCAAAGCGAACCATCGACTTCGAGTATAACTATCCAGGAAAGGGCTTCGATGAGCTTGCTGGATTCGCGTACCGAACTGACCATGACCTAAAGAATCATATGGAGGCAAGTGGAACGACAATGGAGTACATCGAACCAGACGGATCACGATTTATCCCGCATGTGCTGGAACCATCATTCGGTTTAGGACGTGCACTTACTGCAGTGTTGTGTGAAGCGTATACAGAAGATGAGATGAACGGGGAAGTGCGTACATATCTAAAGCTTCCTGTGCACCTGGCACCATATCGAATTGCAGTTTCACCACTACTTAAGAACAAGCCAGCTCTGGTAGAGAAAGCTCGAGAAGTGTTCTTGGCCCTTAAAAAAGAATTTGGAAATGTCGCCTGGGATGATAATGGAAATGTAGGGAAGCGGTACCGCCGACAAGATGAGATCGGAACACCCTACTGTGTAGTTATCGACTTCGATACGCTGGGGGAGGAGACTCCGGATTTGAAGGATACCGTAACGATTCGTCATCGAGATACAGGGGAACAGGAGCGAGTAGCGATTGCTGATTTGATTGAGAAATTAAAATAATATGACAGAGAAAACATCAAAATACTTAACGACCACACTACCATACGTAAACGCTGAGCCGCACATTGGCTTTGGTTTAGAAATGGTACAAGCTGACGCACTGGCGCGGTATTGGCGACTGATGGGGCACGAGGTGTTTTTCTCTACGGGGACTGATGAGCATGGACAGAAGATTGCTGAAAAGGCTGACTCGGAAGGAAAGTCACGGCAGGAGTATGTTGATCACTTTGCTGAGCAGTTTAGTAAGCTTAAGGAATCGTTAAATCTTTCATATGATAACTTTATTCGGACTACTGACGTGGATCACAAGAAAGCTGCGCAAGAGATGTGGAAGCGATGTGAATCCAAAGGTGACATCTACAAAAAGAAATACAAAGGACTCTATTGTGTAGGGGACGAGATGTATATGAAGGACAGTGATCTTGTTGATGGCAAGTGTCCGAATCATCCAAACATGGAGCTGCAGGAAATTGAGGAAGAGAACTATTTCTTTAAGCTTTCTAATTACCAAGAGTATCTTGAGGAGTATCTTTCGCAAGAAGGAGTGGTAAAGCCAGAGTGGCGACGATTGGAAGCTCTGAACTTTGTGAAGGGAGGTCTTGAGGACTTTAGTATCTCGCGCGAGGTCTCTCGTATGGACTGGGGTATCCCCGTGCCTGGAGACGATGAGCAGGTGATGTATGTATGGTTTGATGCATTAACGAACTACGTCTCAACACTTGGGTGGGCTGAGGACGTTGATGGTAACTTCAAGAAGTTCTGGGAAGAAGGGGTGACGATGCAGATGGCAGGGAAGGACCAGGTTCGATTCCAGTCGATCATGTGGCAAGCGATGCTCAAGAGTGCAGGAATTAAAGCAACTGATAACGTGACCTACCACGGCTTTATTACTAGTGCTGGAGCGAAGATGAGTAAATCTCTGGGGAATGTTATTTCTCCGTATGAGCTTGTAGAGAAGTATGGAGTGGATGCTACTCGATATATTCTTCTGCGTCATGTGCACCCGTTTGATGACTCTGACCTTACGTGGGAGAAGATGGATGAATACTACACAGCGAACCTGGTCAATGGACTAGGGAACTTGACCGCGCGTATTATGAAGATGTCAGAGACACATCTTGTGGTAGAGGACTTTGAACCCTTTGATCCAACAACAATAGACGCCCCTGCAACACTTAACCTGCAACAAGCAATGGATCATATTTGGTCACTTATCCAGAGTGCAGATGAACTGATTGCAGAAACTGAACCGTTTAAACTTATTAAGACTGAACCTGAGGTGGCGAAGGGGATTCTTGTGAATCTCAGACAACAGCTTCTTCATATCGGCCGACTGTTGCTGCCAGTGATGCCTGAGACGAGTGTGACTATCCGAGCTGCGGTACGAGCGAACCAGAAGCCTGAGAATCTCTTTGGACGACTTGAAAACTAGTATGAAATCTATCGAAGGTATTCTACAAAGAAATAATCGTGTTGAACTTGATAAAGCTTGGGAAACAAGCAAAACGCGTCGCACGATCATTGCGGGCGTGACCTACTTGGTAGCTGCTGCTTTTATGAAGACTATCGGTGTTGAAGCTTTTTTGCTGAGTGCGCTTGTACCAACTGGTGGGTATCTTTTTTCGACGCTGTCACTACCGATAGCAAAAACACTTTGGCTCAAAAAATTCAACAATTAAACCTTTCATTCGAATGAAAGGTTTAGAGTCCTTTGTATCGGTCCATTCCATTGTAGTGGGGGAGTGTTCCTCCTAGGTGAAGGATCGAATCAAGAGTTCGCAGAATGATGAAGTAATCTTTTTTGTTTTTGCCAAGTGCTTTTACTATGTACGTAAAGGAATTGTTGTTTATTTGCCTTTGTATTTTCTGTGCTGTAGCGGGACTGATTTTGAGTACTCGTGAGGTTTTATATAAGCTTGTTCCTTCAAGAAGTAAGACAACTGTTGCAAGGCGTTTTGCGAGCATTATCCGTTCCTCGTTTCCGAGTAGTTCTGTAAGTAGATAATTTGCATCAGGAACAGATGCTTTCCCAAAGGTTTCGCTTAGTTGTACGAAAAGTGCATTGAGCTGTTTTACGTCTAGTTGATTTTTGTTGAGTCGTACCATGTTCTTAAGATAGTAGCGTATACAACCTTTCATTCGAATGAAAGGTTAATGAATATTTTATGAAGTGGTTGGATTGAAATGTTGGATGTGTGGTATTGTGGTGGAAATTACGTATGAATGATACATATACTTACATCGACACACACGCGCACTTAAACCTCTCTGCTTTTGATGAAGATAGGGAAGAGGTTATTGCGAAGTGTCTGGAGGAGAAAGTTGGAGTTATTAACATTGGGACGAAGCTGAGCACGAGTTTCAGGGCTGTGGAGATTGCGGAAGCTCATGAGCATATGTATGCGATGGTTGGGCTGCATCCTATTCAGACTACGCCCAAGTATCATACTGAAGAAGAAATTGGAGGAGCTGCCTTTACTTCAAAGGGGGAGGTGTTTGATCCTACTGTGTATCGAGAGCTTGCGAAGAGTCCTAAGGTTGTAGGGATTGGGGAATGTGGGTTTGATTATTTCCATAATGGGGTTGAGACATATCAAGTGCAGGAAGAGGCTTTTTTACAACAGATTGATTTGGCTAATGAACTTGAGCTGCCGTTGATGATTCATACACGTGACCCGAAGCCTGGAGCAGAGAGTCCTACGGGGAGAAGTGTGTACGATGATGTGTATGACTTGCTTAAGAAACATAGTAAGACGCGCGCGAATATTCATTTCTATGCAGGGAATTACGAGCAGGCAAAGAAATTCTTTGAGCTTGGATGCACGATCTCTTTTACAGGAGTAATTACGTTCGCTAAAGATTATGAAGAAGTCGTTCGTAATGCACCCTTAGACCTAATCCACGGTGAGACGGACTGTCCGTATGTGGCACCGGTTCCACATAGAGGGAAGCGATGCGATCCGACGATGGTTACGGAAGTATATAAGAAGATTGCTGTCATTAGAGGAGAGGACGAAGAAGCAGTGCGAATACAGTTGTTGGAGAATGCACGGAAGCTGTACAAGATTAACTAATGTCTGAAAAAGAAAAACCTGACGAATTGTGTTCGTCAGGTTTCATGCTGGTATGCGAGCAAGCAAACGTTTTTCCCTACGTACAAAAGCAAAATGCTTGTATGCATAGATGAGGTGATGGCGTGCTTTTCCACGGAGTCGTCGCTCATGCACACGAGCACAAATCAGTTTCAAATCGTACAGTTCATCACGACTCAAGTTGTGCCACCGAATCCATAAAAAAGGATTTTTGCGGAACCATTTTTGCATAAGATTATAGAATGTCTCAGCATCAATGTCACCGCGCAGGTTGTTGCACTGACTGCAGGCCGCGACCATGTTCTCTGATGATGTTTCTCCACCCTCAGAGCGGGGGATGAAATGGTCTTTCGTGAGTGCATCAGACGGCAACGGTTGTTTCCTATACCGAAACATGGGATGTTCGCAGTAATAACACAAATTATTCTGTTCCTTAGATATTCTTAGAATATACGACATCCTTTACTCCTTTCATGTAATGAGCCTTCCCTATAGATAATAGTACGTTCTGATGGATAGGTGTGTAGGTGTTTGGGGATGGCAATACAAATGTAGTTTTTCAAGTTTCGTGAGATTGTGTTTATTTGAGCTGGTCTAGATATTTCTCTATCTCTAGATAGTTACTTAGGATAGTAATATGATGCTGATGCACTATCTTAAATTCTTTCATTACCTTTGCACCTTCTTTATTTCTTCGAATGATAGTTTTAGTGTGTAGAAGATCCTGCCAGAACCCTGCTTCAGGATGTCGATCTTTTTGTAGAAGTGTGCGTGTGAGGTGATTAGCTAATCGACGGTATAGCGGAATATCTAGAAGAATAATTTGATCAGCTTGTTCAGTAATCAATGGTTGGACGCGACTGTAGAATCCGTCTGACACCCAGCTTGGTTGTGTAATTGTACTCTGTACTTGGTTCTTAACTTCAACGCGAACGATGTCCTTCTGAGATTCTGTTTCCGCCATGTGCCCACCAGCCTCGAACCAGATTCGGTCTAATTGTATGTGAGGGATATTGAGCTTGGCGCTGATTTTCTTTGCTAGTGTGGTTTTGCCGCTGCCTCCTAATCCGACAATAGTTATTTTCATAATGTTAGTATACTGAATTATAGATTGTTTAGTCACAAAATCAGTCAGTTGCGTTAGGTACGAGGTACATAAGAAAAAGAGCGCGAGGCCTACACGTGTAGGACGAGCGCTCTTTTTTGAAGTGTACCGAAGTAGATGGCGTGACTGGGTGGTTTTGTTAGTCGAAGACCTTGATTAGGTAGGTATCAATCTCTCTCTGATCCCAATCATAAAACGTATCGTTTTTTCTCTCTAAGTCTTTAGCTAAGTCAGTTCCTACAAATCTCCAGTGCCATGGTTCGAATATGTAGTATTGGTTATCTTCAGCGTAAGAGAGAGTGAAGCCGTACTTGTGGGCGTTGTCTAGCATCCATTCATATGCTTCGGTGTTCTGGAATCCAGTGAGGCCTCCTCCCAGGCCTGTGGTGGTGAAGTCGACTGCGGTACCAAGTTGGTGTTCTGAGAATCCTTGGTCAGCTGAGAAGGTGTTTGCACCGGTGCCGTAGGTGACTAGGTATTGTCCTTTGATTTGCGCTTGGTATTCAAATGAGCGGTAGGCCGATACTACCCAAAGGTCGATGTCATCATCTTTTGCTTCTTCAAGCATGTCTTCGAAGAAGGGCATTACTTTGCTGTGTAGTGCGTTTGGTTTGTCTTCGGAGTACTTCCAGTCATCGTCAATTTCTTTGGTGCTTTCGGGGATGTAGTGTTCGTTGAGGAATGACACTTTTGAATACTTTTGTAGAAGCTCTTCGTCGGTTTTTGAGAGCTTATCTAAAACACCTAGAGTGCTCGATAGGTCATCGAGTTGATCTTCAAAGTCGTCGTTCTTATTTTTTTCTTTTTTGTAGTCTCGCTCGAGGTCGTCGAGATCTTCTTGGGTTAAATCAAGTGTCTCGCGCAGTGCAAGAATGGTACTCGTTGCTTCTGCAAGTTGTTGCTCGATGGTTAGCTTTTCGTCTACTACAATTTTCTTTTCATTAGACAGGGAAGTGAGTGAATCCTCAAGGGTTTTGGTTTGATAGATAAAATATCCCGCAGTCCCTAAAACGAGAATAAGTCCTGCCAATAATCCGGTTATGAGATATTGGTGCTTTTGATGTTTTGTCATGAACATAGATTCTACCATTTTGCTCATCTTTTACTACAGTTCCCGCCCCAAGGATTGGACGCGACAAAGCCGCACCCAGTCATTGAAAAATGAACCACATACAAAAAATCCACAGACCTGAGGATCTGTGGATTTTTAAAGTCTGCTACGCGGCCTGCGGTCGCTGTATGCAGACTATTTTGTGAGGAATATAACTGTTTGGCATGGTACCTCCTAGCCAAACAAGTGCTATTTCTTTGTTGTATTGATGTGCTCATAACGCTTACTGGACTTCTCTTCTTACAGAAGCTGTTCAGGTTGTCGCCGCTGGCAACCTCTTGAGAAAGCTCTCCCAGAGCTTTCTCACATCTTACTCTTTATGGCGTATGAAAATATGATTTCTTTCGTCTTGGTACTGATGATCAATTGTAATGAAAGTCCAGTAGTTGTCCAATCTACTGCTTGTTTCCACATTTTGTCGCGTTACAATGTGCGTATGTGTTGGGAGGCTGCTTTTTAGCTGTCTCCCTTTTATTAAAATAAACTATTACCATGTTACAAGTAATGCGAACCCAGAATAAATTTACTGCTTTCCTACTGACCATAACGTTATTTTTAAGTTTAAACATTCCTCATGCTGCAGCATTTTCTGTTGCTGAATCAATATCGGAACTAGGCGATATTCTACGTGAAGCAGATAATATGTTTCATAAGAATGACGTAAAAAATAATCTGGCATTATTACAAGCTACTGAACAAGATCTCGTATTAGGTTCAACCAACGATGGATCTCCACCTAGCTACATCGTCACACAAGGAACCGTGGACAGTTCTATGCCATCCCCGAGTGGAGGTACCGAACTTGATCATCATGGATTCCGATTCTTCTGTGTGCCGTCCCACTATTCTTACGATGACCCTGTGGTATTCCCGGGACAATCAGGAGCAGCTCACTTACATATGTTCTTTGGTAATACTGACGTAAATTATCAAAGTACAAGTCAAAGTATTGTGAACACTGGTGGAACATCTTGTGATGGTGGAATAACAAACCGTTCCGCATACTGGATGCCCGCACTCTTTAATGAAGCAGGTGAGGTGGTTCTCCCAAAAACTATCAACAACTACTATAAGAGTTGGGTATCAGACCGAAGTCAGCTACAACCAATTCCTGCAGGACTTCAAATTCTTGCTAATGATCAAATACAAGGGTCTGGGGGAACTATCGTGGCTCGACCAGGTAGTCCGGAAGATGTATGGCCCGCGAGTATTGGGGTAGATGGCCATGATGGTTTAACCATCGCTATTGAGTTTCCTGATTGCGTAGCAGTGGATAGTAACGGTGATCCAATTCTGACTAGTCCTGGTGGAACAAGTCACGTTGCATATTCTTCTGGAAGCTGTCCAACATCACACCCATACAACATTCCCGTCCTCACACAGATCTTTAATTGGGATACAGTACCTTACGAGTCTGAGTGGCGTCTAGCATCTGATATAACTGCAGACGCTCCAAAGGGAACGACTGCCCATGCAGACTATATGGCTGGCTGGACTGAAGAGTCAGCGCAGATTATGGTTGACTGTGTACGGGAAGGGCGACGAGAGTGTGGACCACCGTTGCAATCGCATGCAGCTGATCAGTTCTTCTCTCCTGATGGAGATCGAGTATATGATTCTTTTGAAGTAGCTGCAGGTGCTGATGAAACGCCAAATGCTCTAGCAGGTTGGCCTGCTATGTGGGACAACAGTATGCCAGCACCTACACCTACACCAGAACCAACACCAGAACCAACTCCTACGCCAGTTCCCACCTCACCATTCGCGGTGGGTGATAGTGTGGTAACCACGGACACAGTTAATATACGTGATCCATTTGGCACTAATGGTTCTATCGCTGGTACACAGCCTACTGGAAGTGAAGGTGTTGTATTGTTTAACTCACCACGTGAAGCTAATGGTTACACATGGATCTCAGTAGACTTCGCAACCGGAGCTGATGGGTGGATTGCGACTGACTTTTTGTCAGATGCGTTAACACCAACACCAGAACCAACTCCTACACCAGAACCAACTCCTACCTCGCCATTCTCAACAGGTGATAATGTCGTTACTACAGATACGATTAATGTACGAGGTTCCGCTAGTTTAAGCGGTGCTATTACAGGACGGCAAAGCCCTGGAAGTGAAGGTGTTGTATTATTTAACGCACCACGTGAAGCTAATGGCTACACATGGATCTCAGTAGACTTCGCAACCGGAGCTGATGGGTGGGTAGTAACTGAGTTTATGACGGCAGGAAGTGTGCCAACGCCAACACCGGACCCGATTCCTACACCAAGTGGAGATGATAGGACCCCAAACCCACTTTCTGTGAAGCAGATTCATAGTGGACATAGTCTTACTGACACTGCTATTTATCAGCAATGGCCGGGGCATTACTTGAATATGCTTGAAGATATCGATGGGAGCAATGACTATCATGATATTCTTGGGCGAAGTACCATTCCTGGTTCACCGATGTTTTGGCGTTGGGATAACAGTTCTGGCGCACCTGATGCACGTCGCGATATTGAAGATTGGGAACTTCTTGTGATGACTGAGAGCGTACCATTTATTCTGAATGAAGGTACTGGCTCTGATAGTGCATGGTACCGAGATCATCTCGAGTGGATGCGTACATGGGTAGAACATGCGTGGAATAATGGAGATAACGGAAACGGAGCTGAGACTATCCTATATGCAACGTGGACTGGCCTTGAACAAGGTGAGTCTGCTTGGCGGAGCGAACTTGATGAATATCTACCACTTTGGGAACAGATGGCTGACTATGGCGCAGCAAATCTTCCCGATGAGGCAACTGTATACATAATTCCTGGGAATATTCTTATGATGCGTATATATGATGACATTCAAGCTGGAGCTGTACCTGGGGTGTCAAACATTCGTGACTTCTTCTCTGATGATATTCATGGAAATGGTCGTATGGGGTATGCACTAGGACTCTTGAATGCTGCAGTAATTCATCACGTTGATCCGCATACTTTTGGTTCAGATACGTATGATCTTAGTCCAGCACCATCTTCTGCACTTCAAGGGTATCTTAAAGATGTTGTATGGGAGATCGCACAAGACTACGACCGAGCAGGTGTTCCTGGTGGACCAACACCAACACCAACACCAACACCAGAACCAGAACCAGAACCAGAACCATCACCAGATACTGATTGGTCTATGAGTGTGAAAAATCTAGTGGAAGACCAAACAGTGAGTGGGATTCTTAAAGCAGTTGTTGATGTGCACGATGCTGAGAACGTGAACTACGTATTATTTAGTATAGATGGTTCACGAATTAATCGTGAACGAGTAGTCCCTTATGCGCTTGGTGGTGATAATCGTGGTGTGCTTATCGGCTATGATACAGCTGAACTCACAAATGGTGTTCACACTCTTCAGATGCAAGTGAAGGCTGATGGTGATGTACGTACCGAGTCAGTGACATTTACCGTTGCTAATCAACCAGAACCAACACCAACACCAACACCAGAACCAACACCAGAACCAACACCAGAACCTGGTGATTCGGATGTTGTGTACTCC
>JBLHQB010000021.1:0-13213 GCA_047624725.1 Patiriisocius sp.
GAAGCATATGAAAAAGGTTTTTTCCAGCAACGGAAGAAGGGAAGGTTTGAACAAACGATGTTTTCACCTCGGGCATATCCGATGATAATCCGTTTTGAACATCATGATGTGAACATTGGTCGTTTGTTTCGACCATTGCGTCCTCATGAGTTGAGGACACACCCAAAACACCCACCAAGAACACTAACGAAATAGTTGTGTTCACAGAAAAAGACCCGACACAATGTCGGGTCTTTCTTATTATTCAAGATATTATCAAAATTAGGGGTCCGACCCCTAATTTTGTAAATTATTCAGAAATCTCTAATTCGTTCAAAAATGCTTTTAACTCAGTTCCCGCAATCTTTCGATACTGGTTTGGCTTGAGTGTCCCGAGCTCTACGTTCATCACTCGTACTCGCTTTAGATCCTTTACTTGGTAGCCAAGCGCTGCACACATTCGTCGGATCTGGTGTTTCTTTCCTTCGGTAAGGATGATGTTTACACGGATCTTACTCTTCTGCTTGATCGCCTTACATGGCTTAGTAACATACCCTTCGATATTCACCCCTTTCTCAATCTCTTTAAGAAATACGCCGTTAATTGGTTTATCAACCGTAATTGCATACTCTTTTTCGTGGTCAGCCTCTGGGTCGAGCATTGGTCCAGTGATTCGTCCGTCGTTTGAGAGGATGATTAGCCCTTCTGAGTCCTTATCAAGTCGCCCTACGGGTGTTACATCCACAATACTGTAGTCCTTCTTCAGACGCATCATGATATCCGTTTCACCCTCAGCTGGAGAGTGTGTGATGATTCCACGTCCTTTGTAGTAGGCGAGGTAGCGTTTCTTCTTCGTTTCTCCCTTAAGGGTAACTTTGTCGCTTTCCTCTACCTGTTGTCCCATCTGCGCTTTCTTGCCGTTTATCAAAATAGCACCCTTTTGTATAAGAGTGTCAGCCTCGCGGCGTGATGCCCAACCTTTGTGGGCTACGTATTTGTTTATTCTAAGTGGGTATTCCATATATAGTGGTATGTATGATCCGTCCAGCAATTCGCCCTAGTGAAGGGGCGAATTGGGACGTAAATTCGAAATAATCGCTGCGCTCGTTTTCTCATCTGTATTTATCCTCATCGGGAATTCCATAGGGGCATACAATACCATATAAACTTATTATGTAAAGTAAAACTGGCCATAGATATGGCCAGTTTGCGTTGCTGGTTATAATTCTGGGAACCGGTATACAGGAATCATCATGCCTATTCCAACTGGGAACAGTAGGTTCAGCAGTGCATGGGAATAATTGGTGCTAATACTAATGATGCCAACACCAAGTACTGCATCAGGGTCTTCCGTGGGTTCTGCAATATACAGAAAGTTTTCATACAACCCAGTTTTGTTGCCATCCATGATGTAAAACTGAGCGGTGTGTTCGGTACTTAAGTAGAGAACTGAGAGAGTATCCAGTGCTACTTCCTTGGCCATTGAAGTGGTTATACTCTCATTCATTGCGACCCTCCGTTGATGTCTATTTACAAACATACCACAAACCATTGATTAAATATATTTTTATGGTATTATTTCGGCCTTATGTCAACTAATCGAGAACACATCGGAGCCCACTATGACGTTATTGTCATTGGAGGAGGTCCTTCAGGAATGATGGCCGCAGGACGCGCTGCAGAGCGTGGTAAGCGGGTGTTGCTCGTGGATAAAAACAAGCAGCTTGGAAAGAAGCTAGATATTACTGGTGGCGGACGATGTAACATTCTTAACGCCGAAGAAGACACACGAAAGCTCCTTGAAAACTACGGAGATGCTGCAAAGTACCTGCACTCAGCATTTGCACTGCACGGTATGAAAGACACATGGAAATTCTTCGAAGATCGAGGACTTCCTATTGTGGTTGAAGCGCGAAAGCGTGCATTCCCTGAATCACAGGATGCTAAAGACGTAACGAAGGTAATGCGTGAGTATGTTGGGAAGAATGGAGTAACACTTCGCCTTGGTACGAAAGTACAGGGGTTCATTAAAGATGATGACGGGAAGCTTATTGGAGTGAATACAAGTCGAGAGTCATTCTCAGCTGATGCATTTATCCTTGCAACCGGAGGATCAGCACACGCTGAAACAGGAGCAAGTAGTGAAGGAACCGCATGGCTTTCTGAGTTTGGACACACTATTCACGAACCAACACCAAACATCGTACCTCTTAAGGTTGAAGATCAGTGGGTAAAGGATATTTCAGGAACGACACTTTCGTTTATGAAGATTACCTTTGAAGATAACAAGGGAACTAAGGCATCACGATTTTCTAAGACAGGGAAGATCCTCTTCACACACTTCGGTCTTTCTGGACCATTAATTCTTAACGCGGCGCACCAGGTAAAGAAGCTCCTTGCTACAGGACAGGTATTTGCGACTATTGATATGTACCCTGATACTGAAATTGGGACACTACGAAACCGAGTACTCGAAATCTTTAATATCAACAAGAACAAGGAGTTGCGCAATGTACTTAAGGAATTTGTACCTTCAGGTATGGCTGAAGCAGTCGCTGCACAGCTTGGTCCAGATATGCAGAAAATGCGGATTCACAGTGTTGGGAAGGACGAACGTAATCAGCTTGTAGATCGTCTGAAGGCTATGCCGGTAACAATCAACGGGACAATGGGTCTTGATTGGGCAGTTATCTCCGACGGAGGAGTAGACGTGTCAGAGATCGATACACGAACCATGCGATCAAAGAAGTGTGAGAATTTATACTTTACGGGGGACTTGATGCATATCAATCGACCGAGTGGGGGATTCTCTTTACAGCTTTGTTGGACCACCGGCTGGGTAGCGGGCGAGAGCGTTTAAATGAGCGATCTACGGCGTCATCTGCAAACTTTCATCAGTCATCGTACAAAACGTACGTCTCCTTCCGAAAGTTCTTGATTCCTTGTATCTCATCTCATTTAAACGCTCTCGCAGTGCGCTGGGTAATTTAATGACTGGAAATATAAAACAACAGCACCTTTCAGGTGCTGTTGTTTTATATAAGGATATTTCTTATTTCCGCAGAGACTTCGAGGGGTTCTGATTTTTCATGTAGTTCTTCCTTACTATTTAAACCAATTCCTGCATTTGGTTGAAGTGTATAGAGGGTTACATGGGCTGGTTGGTGATGAATCTCGATGTTTATTTTTTCACTCAAGTACTCTGCAAACTTGTGTAGGTTGGATACTTCACACAAAGCTACAGCACTCATTTTCTCATCGCGCTTAGCTAGTCTGTATTCGCCAGTGAACCCTGTGAATACTACTGGGTGATGCTTTTGGAATTCACAAAAATACTTCAGGACCGTATCTTCAATATCAGGAATTGTTTCTAAAATATTTTTCACACACAGCAGACTGACATGAAAATGATCTTTCTTATGCAGGATCAAATTTTTACAGGTAAATGTTTCAGGAAGGTCATATGTATCGAGCCATAGCGCTATATATCCTTTGTCATACGTCACGTTGGAACTGTTGCAAATTAATGTTTCTGGTTTCATTAATTTTAGTATATCAAAATTTAGAATGAAATATTCTTCGTCCCCATGCGTATATTTGGGTGTAGCATGAGTGTTCTTAATAAAGGGTGCGTCGATTAAGGAAGTGGCGTACCATGTAGGAGACATGCATGAGCATTCTGAACATATGAGCGATGAAGAGATAGTATCTATGGCGCTACAGGATAAGGCCTTTTTCGGCCACATTGTTTTTCGCTATGAAGATAAGCTCTCTCGATATGTGATGCGTCTGGGGGTTCGTAATGCTGAAGATCGTCAGGATGTGCTGCAGGACATTTTTATAAAAATATATAAGAACCTTAATGGGTTTGATACGGGACTTTCATTTTCTTCTTGGGTGTATCGTATTGCGCACAATGAAGCAATCAGCGCGTATCGAAAGAAGAACGTGCGTCCTGAAGGCCACTTGATTGATGAGGGTGATGAATGGGTTTCGCGGGAGTCTGGTGGTTTAGACAGCGCTGAGGTGTTGTTCGATCAAGAGGTTAATGCACAAGTGCTGCAAAAAGGCATGGCGATCCTTGATGATAAGTACCGTAGTGTCCTGATTCTCCGATTCTTTGAACATAAAGAATATGAGGAAATATCAGATATTCTGAAAATTCCCACGGGATCAGTCGGAACACTCATCCATAGAGGTAAGGCACAGTTGAAGAAGAAGCTCGAAGAAGAACATCTACGTATATGAACAAAGACAAAGAACAACAGAATATAGGCAAAGCACCATCAGCTCTATCTGAGTCTGTTCTAGACCGTTTGACCACTGAAGAAGTATCTCCGATGCCAAAGTGGTGCTTTACCTGCTTCAACTACTCAGTTTGGGTACTTTGGGCATTTTCAGTGCTTATTGGAGCACTATCTGTTGCGGTATTGGTATATGTTGGTGATCATGCGCGTTTTGCCTTGTATGAAGCGACACACACAACGCCATTATCGTTTTTTGTAGAGGTATTGCCGTATGTCTGGATTGGAGCGTTTATATTGATGTGTGGGATTGCGTACTACAACGTGCGTCACACTAAAGGAGGGTACAAATACCCAATGTGGCATATTTTAATAAGTAGCGTGTTGTTTAGTCTCGTTGGGGGAGTGATCCTCAACGTGTTTGGCGTTGGGTATCTGATTGATACACAAGTAGGGAAGCATATGCCTGTATATCGTTCACTTGAACGATTTGAGTCTGAAGTATGGCAAAAACCGACAGAAGGTCGACTTGTGGGTATATTTAGTACTATGGATGAGGCTGATGTGATGTATATGTTCATTGATGCACAAGAAGAACAATGGAGTATTGATACGGCTGAGCTTCGTAAACCTGATCGGGATTTGCTTAGTTCTGGGCGCCAGGTACGTGTATTAGGTACTACTACAGACAGTGGTGCCCGTATTTTCCATGCGTGTGGAGTGTTCCCCTGGATGCTTGATAAAAATCCATCAGTAACCGATATGCAAAATGATCGAAAGGTCTTCCTGGAACGGATGTATGATCATATGGAAACTGGAGAACGTCTTCGTGGTTTAGAAAAGGAGGTGTTCGAACAAGGTACACACAAAATGCCGTTTACTGAAGGATTGTGTGCTGAGCTGGCGATTGTGAAGCGGATGAAGTTTTAGGTCGCTTTTTTATAAAATTATGGCCTAAGTTGCAGACGTGCAATTTTGGGTGTATTGTATGCGCACATAGCAGATATTCTGGTGTGTGGGATTTATAAAGTACTTTAGCCACAATAATATGGTCATATGTCTATATCTTTGGGGTTGTTTTAGTTAAACATAAACGTATTATGAATATATTTACTCAAAAAAACGTTGTTGCAGGGCAGATTTTTGCAATGCTTACAGCCTTTTCGATGTTACTCAGTGCACTTCCGGTGCATATTTTTGTAGCTCAGGCTTCGGCGTCTGTACTGAACTCAATCGAAACAGCATTTACTAATCCAACAGGCAAGGTTTCTGTCTGCCATGAAGGTGGGTCTAACTCGGTTAATGTTTCAGCTATTGTTGGCGGAACAGGACACGGAGGACATGAATCAGATATTATTCCTTCATTTTGGCACAACCTTGATGACCAAGATCCTATTTTCTATCCTGGAAACAACTGGGACGCAACGGGTGAAGAAATTTGGAACGATGGAGCTTGTGATGGAGGTGAAGAAGAACCTACAGTAAGTTCAGAAACTATCGTCGTGACTGGAGATACTATCGGTATTACAGGAGGATGGTGGTTCAATCGTGATGCGAACAATGCAACACCTATTGAATTCAATACAGACCAGGCAAGTATTGGTGTCGGAAGTTTATATGTAGAGCCATTACCTGCAGATGCTCCGCGAAAATTTATTGGAGAATTCTACAGTGGTCAGAAAATTGCTGACACTGGAAGTTTCTCATACGATTTCCGTATTGGAGTAGGAGGTGACGCATCAGATGAAAACGAGTTCTACATGAATGTGTACGCGAACTATGGTGAGTCTGATCCTGCTAAGTACTACGACTGTAAATATGACGTTGTACCAACAGTTGGCTCAACAGGAAGCTTTACAACAGTTACGTTTGATCCCACACAAGCGTATCCAGTAACAACGCGAACAGGAGGAAGTGCTTCTCCATACACCTGTCCAGCTATCCCGGCTGATATGGACGATGATAGTGAAGACTCAGTTTTCCGAATGTTCGCATTGAACATGGGAGACACAAGTGCTAATGATGAGAACCTCGACGGACATTTCGACAATGTTGTGAATGTGGTGACTACAGGAAGTAATACACATACAACAACATTTGATTTTGAACCAGAAGAAGAGGTGATCGAATGTACGGTAACGTTGTACTCAGACGACACAGACTTTGTTGTTGAGACAAATGACACTGCAGAAGAACTGTCATTCATCCATAACGCATGGACTGCTGTAATTAACGGAGCTACATGGATCTGGGGACAAAACCCTGTGGTTAACCCAGTAGCTGATGAAATTCAGACATTCCAAAAGAAATTCGGATTTAACGGCCCAGTAACAAGCGCAACACTCTTTGTTGCTGCTGATAACAGTTATGAAGCGGATCTTAATGGGTCTGCTGCTGGAGCTGACGCAACTGAAAAGAACTTCAATGCTGCAGGACAAGATACACATGATGTTACTACGTTGATCAATCAAGGTAATAACGAGTTAGAGATTGCGGTAAAGAACTGGGGAGGAAACGGAAATCCTACAGGTAATCCAGCTGGATTACTCTATAAGCTCGAGATTGTAGGTTCTCACGAGCAGTGTGACGTACCATACGAAGAACCTGCAGTAATCGTTGCGCACAAGATTATCTGTGAAGATGAAGCACTTCTACCAAACTGGGGAGGTGGTGCAGCGGACATCTCATCTTCAACTGCTGCAACATTTGTTGCAGAAAACGAAGGTTGCGAGTTTGTAGAAGGATGGGAGTTTCAATGGGCACAGAAAGGAACATCAGACCCAGGAGATACTCTTGTAGGGACAGCAGGTTCAGACTGGAACACATTCGACCCAACTGACGCTAATGGAATGACTTCAATAGAACTCCTTGGTTCTGATATTGGAAAGGCAGACTACGTATGGATGCGAGAGGTTCTGCAAGAAGGATATATTCCATTTACGCACGAAGCTGATAAAGACAACAATAATGATGTGAGTGCAGAAATGTACTGTCACACTGATGCAAAGAACTACGATAACTTTGACCGTGTAGATGATATTGAAGGAGAGGAAACATTCTACTGTGTCGCATTCAATGCTGAAAAGGATGTGCCTAAGCCAGTTTGTGAAATTGGTGAAAACTTATTGGTAAATGGTTCATTTGAAGAACCTGTAGTTACTGATCACAACGGAAAATGGGAATTGTTTGATGTAATCCCTGGATGGACTTCAAACATTGCACCTAACGGTATTGAACTACAGCGAGGTCTATTTGGAGGAGCTTCAGACGGTGAGCAACATGCAGAACTTGATGTGCATGAAGCAACTGAACTTTCTCAGACAGTGAGTACGCTGCCAGGAGCTACATATGAACTAAGGTTCGACTTCTCAGCTCGGGATGCTAATGCAGCAAACAACAGTGTTGCAGCATCAGCTGATGCGGTTGCACTTGTGAGTACATCTACGAGCAATCTAGACTGGACAACATACGCACAGACGTTTGTTGCAGACGCATCTACAGACATCATGTTTGCAGATATGGGAACAAGCAACGGTCACGGAACATTGATCGACAATGCAGTTCTGTGTCTTGTTGAAGAAGCAGTAGCAGCGCTTGAAATTACAAACCCAGCTGTTGATGGGACAACGCTCTCAGGCGAACATACATTTGCCGCTGAATACACTGATGACGACCCAACAGTAGATCACATCAACTGGGCAATTCGAGCAGGAACCTGTGCCGCAGGAACTAATACAGTTGCAGGTAACGTTGACGGATTCAACGATGCTTGGTCATTTGTTGGAATCGACTTTACTACAACAGTAGACATGACTACATGGGACGCTGGAGAATACTGTCTAGTAGTGAATCCAAGCGAAGGTGGTGGTGAAGATCTACGAGAAACACGATCATTCTTCATCGAAGATACTATTGCATACGCTCCATACTGTGGAGATGGTGTGGTAGGAAGCCTTGTACTTGATGGTGTGCAGGATTGGGAACAGTGTGAAGTTGGTGAGAAGGGATGTACTGATTACTGTACATTTGATAACCAATGTCAGGACTTACGTCTTGTACAGATCACTATGGAACCAACTGCATCAGTATCATTTGACGATATGGTGTACCTTGGATCTTCAACGAACCCACTTCCAAACGGAACATGGTTTAACTTTGACGAGCTAGGTGATGATTCACTAAATGACATCGCTGAAGATGATAATGGTCTAGCGGTCTCACGAGATACGGTAAATGAAAAACTACTGCTTGGATTCCGAGGATCAAATGACCGAAGAGATCTTGATAAGGCAGCTGGAGTGATCAAGACATTGGGTATCAATCTAGGTGCTATCGACACAACAATAATTCCAGGTTGGAAGCTTGAGGCACCAGGCGAGGGATTCCCTGATGTGTTTGTAGAAAATGACAATGAAGTTATCTTTGACCTACGAGCTGATACAGGTAATGATGCGGTATCAGTAGAAGTGAAAGATGGTGAGGAGCACGACTGTCCTGAATGTAAGGCAACAGTAGAGGCACGAGTTGTGCTTTCTGCTGCTGACGGAAGCTTCGGTAATACTGGAGCAGGTAACTTAGCGCAGGAAGTGATGCTTGGAGACGGATCAGTGTATGACTTTGGAGAATGGTTCCCGATCTCAGAAGAGCTTGTTGCAGGAGATTCAGCAACGTACATCAACGATCCTAAGACGGTAACAGACTTTGATGCCCCGGAAGACACAGAAGGTATCTTTGTGAGTCGAGAAGGAGACGGAACAGTAAAATTGGCGCTCTACGGATATCATACAGATGCACCAGGGACTGAATACATCACTGGAACGCTTGAATTCCGAGATACAAAGATCGCGTCAGGTTCAGCTGAAGCACTTAACGGTAGCTTCAAGCTAGAAAATCACTCAAACGGACGAGATACCATTTCAGAACGAGGTGATCTTTCTGGAGTAGACTTCGATCTCTGGGTTGATACAGCAGCTGACGGATTCAAAGTTTCGATCGACGAGTCAGAAACACTTTCATGTGATGATGACACGATTGATTCGTATCGTCTTGAAGGAATCAAGTGGAATGATGCAAACGGAAATGGAGAATGGGATGAAGAAACACTTATTCCAGGATGGACTATCTACGCTTATAATGGAGAAGATGAACCACTTTCAACCACTACTGATGCAAACGGATACTATTACTTCGATGTACCAGCAGGTGAGTGGGAAGTGTATGAAGAAGAGCGAGAAGGATGGATGCAGACAGCAGCGCTCGGTGAAGATTTTCACCCATACCTCATTGCTGAAGATGAAGAGTACGATGAGTATATGTATGAGTCATGTCACTTCTCTCCTGGTGAAGAAATGAAGAAGAAACCACAGTTTGCACTCATTCCAGACTTCATTGAAGATTTATTCTACGATGATCATGAATACGATGAGTATATCTGTGATTTTGGTAATCAAGAGGTTGAAGATACAAACGGTGGCGACGTGCTTGGATGTTCAATCTCTGCAGATTCACTGTTTGTCACTGAAGGAGACACTGTTGAACTTACATGGAGTACTACTGACGGATCATTCGCAATGATTGACAACGGTATTGGGGATGTGGATCTATCAGGATCAACTTCAACAATCGTAAGTGCGAGTACGACATTTACGATGACTGTATATGATCAATCTGAGGATGAAGCAACATGTTCAGTAACTATCGACGCTGAGCCGGCTGTTATGTCGACAAGCAACGGTGGAAGTAGCGGAGGAGGGGGACGACGAGTTTCTGATGAGCCAGAAGGAATTGTATTAGGAGCTGCTACTACACAATGTAGTATCTATCTATACGATTACATGCGAGAAGGTATTGCAAACGATGTGTTTGAAGTACAGAAGCTACAAATCTTCCTAATCAGCCAAGGTGCGTACCTCCTACCGATTACTGGAGTGTTTGATGCAGCAACTGACGCAGCAGTGCGTCAGTTCCAAGCGACACACCAGGGTGACGTACTACTCCCGTGGTTTGAAGCTGGACTTGCTACTGATGCGAATCCAACTGGGTACGTATACAAGACAACGCGATGGAAGATCAATAACATCGTATGTCCAGGAAGTGAAGCAATGCCAGAACTTAACTAGTCACTAACGCAAGTGATTACGCAGAAAAGTCCCAATAGGGGACTTTTCTTTATTTCACGCAAAGATGCGGTGTATACTGTGGGGAATATCGAGAATGAATGTGTGTTGCTGGTTTGCTTCGATATTCATCTCGCAAAGACAAATGCGATGCGAGGTCTCAAAACGTCTTTGCGAAGCTTTGGCTGAAGCAATCCAGCATTCGACCACATGCTCTAGAACAAACAGATACCTCTAAAACATTGCTTTTATCACATAAATGTGGTATAGTACACTCATTATGAAAAAACACCTCAAAGACTACTTCATCCCGCATTCGGGTAATGAATATAAGCCACACAGTCTGCGTAAAGCAGCTATGGTGGGTATGGTAGGGATGGTTTTACTCTCATTTACACTTGCTAACGTGCAAGCACTCTTCTGGGTTACTTCAGACTGGATGGTATCAACGGTGTTACCAGCAGTTATTGTCGATCTGACAAACGAAGAACGTGAAGACGTGACACTTTCTGAACTCACGCGTAACAGTACTCTTGATGCTGCAGCACGTATGAAGGCACAGCACATGGCTGATAATGAATATTTCTCCCACTTCAGTCCATCTGGTGTTTCTCCATGGCACTGGTTCTCACAAGCGAACTATAACTTCGTGCATGCAGGGGAAAACCTTGCAATTCACTTTAATGATTCAGATGAGGTTGTTGAAGCGTGGATGGATTCTCCAACGCACCGTGCAAATATCGTAAACGGTAGTTATACAGAAATCGGTGTTGGAACTGCTGAAGGTCGTTTTGATGGATATAAGACCGTATACGTCGTACAGCTCTTTGGAACTCCAGCTGCCGCACCATCTGTTGCAGGCGTCAATATCGCCGAAGCTTCAGAACCTGAAACAGAGCCAGTGATACCTCCTGCTCCAGTAGTTATTCCTGAACCTGAACCAGTTATTGCTGAAGCTCCTGTAGCCGAGCCAGTCTCAGAGGAAGCTGATGTACTTGCTGAAGCAGTAGAGATTACTGAAACTATTGAGATCCAAGAAGCTGAACCGGTCCCCGTAATTACAGAACCCGAAGACCAGGTGGTCTTAGAGGAACTGGAAGTGACCGGAGCCGGTGTAGCACTCTTCTCAGACTTTGTTTCCACTTCAACGGGCGGTATTCCTGCATCGATTGACCCAGGAATCACACAGAAAATTGATAATGTTCCATATTTCTTAGAAATACTCACGCAGCCACACGTACTACTACAGATGCTATATCTCGCTATTGGTTCATTCGTACTGATTTCACTCATGCTTTCAGTTGCTATTGAAATCCGTCGTCATCACCCTGTGCAAATCACATACAGTCTAGCGCTACTACTACTTATGACTGGATTATTCTATATCCACGACGCACTTCGTGCTGGAGCAGTGATTATCTAACTGATGCAAAAATGTGCCAGGAGTCTCCTGGCACATTTTTGTATCTATACGAGAATCTGCGGTATACTAGTGCCAATGTCACAGAAAACTGAAGTAACGGTGAAAGAAGTTGCACGATCCGTATCGGGAGTGTCACAGCAAATACCGATGTACTCCTCAAGTCCGTCAGCTGGCTTTCCCGCGCCCGGAGATGATCAGGTAGAGAGAGTGCTCGATATCAATGATCTGGTGGTTCAGAACCCAGCATCAACTTTCTTTGTGCGTGTTGCGGGGGATTCGATGGAGGGTGCAGGCATCTTTTCCGATGATGTTTTAGTGATTGATCGCTCAAAGGAAGTTAAAGATGGAGTAATTGTTGTTGCAGCAATAAATGGAGAAATGGTGGTGAAACGACTTTTGTTGCAACATAACAAGCATCTACTTGTCTCAGAAAATGAAGATTATGAACCGATTACCGTAGGTGATGGAGAGGAGTGTACGGTTTGGGGAGTGGTCGTTGGATCTGTTCGAATCTTTTGATTTAGATAATATACAGAATATGAAAGATACCGTTCCAGAATGTTTTTATAGAATAAGTGCTAAAGCACTGGTTTTAAATGAATCCCGTGATAAATTCTTGATTGTGCAGGAAAGTGATGACCGCTGGGAACTACCGGGGGGAGGTCTTGATTGGGGTGCAACACCACAAGAAGATATCCCTCGAGAGATAATGGAGGAAATGGGTATTGTTGTTACAGGTGTTGCACCACACCCCTCATACTTTTTTACATTCCCGCACACGCGAACTGCGTCTCTTTTGGCGAATGTGATGTATGAGACGACGCTCACTAATTTAGATTTTACTGAATCCCGTGAATGTATGGCAGTACGCTTCGTAAATGTAAAAGACGTCCAGGGGCTTGTTTTGCACAACAATATCAAGACATTGCTTGAGCAGTTTGATCCGAAGAACCACGTGGTCAGAACAAATCCTGACATAAATTCACGATAGGCTCTTCTACCCTTTGTTTATTTGAAAGAAAACTAATAGTCAAACGTCTTAACTACTATATGCAAGAAATCTTTAAAACTATTACGTTCAGTGCGCTTATCGTTGCTTTTTTAGTACCAACTGCTGCTGATGCACGATACAGAGGTGATGTCGCTGGTTGGCTCCCGTGGTGGTCAGCTGAAGAGGGGATCAGAGATGTTGAGCGGAACATGGATGATATTGATATCTTGTACCCATTTGTATATGAAGTTGATTCTGATGGCGATCTCGTGGCTAAAGCTGACCTTGAGAGTGATGATTGGGGGGACATGTTTGATGAAGCTCGTGACGAGCGTGTTGAGATCATCCCTACGGTCATGTGGTTTGATGGAGATGAAATACATGCGGTCCTTAGTGACAAAAAGAAGCGAAATGCACACATCGATGAGATTGTGGACATGGTTGATGATGGCCGTTTTGA
>JBLHQB010000022.1:0-12597 GCA_047624725.1 Patiriisocius sp.
AGTAAGAAAAACTCAATGCTGTGGCATTGTGTTTTTCTATTACTGGTCCGCCCACCAGGACTTGAAAAGAGTGAGTATATCGCACGGACCGTAGGGAGTATGATTCGAACGACGGGGCAGCGAGTTCTTATGACCGAAGGGAATTAGAACTGGCGCCAAGTCCGATAAATATTGCTTCCTCCTTTTAAGACATTGGGTGGGATTCTCGCCTTACAGGCCGCAGTAGACCTTTTGGATATATTGATTCGCTCTGCTCTCAATCTAACTCAAAAGCTTTTCGAATCCCACCCAGGAGAAAATAAGGTGGTAGAACAGGATTCGATCCTTACAGGATCAGTGCAGGTTGTAAGCAGAGCTTTCTGACTGCACTCACTCAAAAATAAAAGTAAACTTTTGCTTTATTCGTTCGATTGTCAATCAGGATTTTCTTTGAAAAATACTAGGCATCCTTTTCGAATCTCACCCAGGAGAAAATAATAAAACCCTTAAAGCTCCAAGTGTTCGCTTTAAGGGTTTTCTATTTTGAGTCCTGGGATTCGTCCCGCTTTTTCTAATTCCTTCCAGTCATAAGAACGCTAGACGGAGAAACAGTGTGTAGACACTGTTTCTCCGCTGTTCGGCAGGCTCACAACGCTCCGTCGTTCGAATCCCACCGCAGTGTGTCTAAACACACTGCTCCCAGGACTCAAAACAGAAAAACTCCCGGGAGGGAGCTTTCTATTTTGAGTCCTGGGTGGGATTCGAACCCACGCGTGTCGGTTTTGCAAACCGATGCGTTAACCACTTCGCCACCAGGACTTTGGTTGCAACACTTTACCATCTATAGCTTACCAAACCAAGTAATTATGTTATCATGGCGCGCATATGCCGGGATGATGGAATTGGTAGACATGCAGCACTTAAACTGCTGTGAGGCAACTCGTGCGGGTTCAAGCCCCGCTCCCGGCACATAATAACAACACCTTCGGGTGTTTTTATTTTGTGCCGGGAGAGAACAGTCTGGGAGACTGTTCGTCGGGGCTTGAAAAGGTTGCCTGGCATTTTCTTTGGAAAAGGCCGACAACCTGTACTGATCCTGTAAGGATCGATTCCCGCTCCCACAACCAAAAACAATCCTATCCACCATAGACCTCCCTTTAAACATATGCTACAATCTCGCCACTCAAGGTTGAGTACAGACAGTCACGCGCGTGTGGCGGAATTGGTAGACGCGCTAGTTTTAGGCACTAGTGAGGCAACTCGTGGAGGTTCAAGTCCTCTCGCGCGCACATATAAAAAGACACCCCTCAGGGGTGTCTTTTTATATGTGCGCGCGAAGTAAGGTCTGGGAGACCTTACGCGAGGACTTGAAGAGGTTGCCCAGTATTTTCCAGAGAAAATCCTGGGCAACCTGCACTGATCCTGTAAGGATCAAGACTCCTCTCGCACAGGAAGCACTAAGACCACAATGACCAAGTATTCTTTCCTCCCTACCCCGACTTCATCCGGTGCTTCTTAAACGACGCAGTCTTATTCTTAAAATTATTCCGTATCAGTAGCTTCCTCATTCTTGCAGGAAGACGACCAAACGTCATACACTTATATGAGCAGTATCCTCCCTTCTTCTCAACACACCCATCACACCCCAAGAACAGAATATGACATGCCTGATCCTTGCAGTGATAATGCGTATCGCTTTTAACCTTCGCACATAGGTGGCACGTAGAAATAACCTCATCCCCAATCTGTTCTCCCATACGTTCATCAAATACAAAGTTCTTTCCTTTGAATTTATTCTCTAATCCTTCTTTCTCAACTTGGTGCTTGTAGTCGATGATGCCTCCCTTAAGATGTCGCACGTCGGTAAAGCCGTTGTGCTTGAGCCATGCACTTGCCTTCTCACAGCGAATACCGCCCGTGCAATACAATGCCACTTTCTTGTTCTTATGAATTTTCAACGTCTCAGGAGTAACCGCAAGCTCTTCACGGAACGTATCCACGTCAGGGCACACCGCATTTTCAAAATGGCCGATCTCACTTTCGTAGCCATTACGCATATCAACTACTACTGCATCAGGATCATCAACGTATTCATTCATTTCTTTGGCCGTAAGGTACGCACCAGTATCAGTTACATCAAATGATTCGTCATCCAGGCCATCTGCAACCACCTTATCTTTCAGACGTACAATGAGCTTATAAAATGATGCTGCCTCTCCTTCCTCAACAGCGAATTTATACGGTACACCCACAAACTCCTTCTTCGACTTCATAAACGCGTCAAACTGATCCCAGTTCTGCTTAGGAACGTTCATCTGAGCGTTAATTCCCTCGTGAGCAACGTAAATACGCCCTAGGCAACCAAGAGCACTAAAGCGCTCCAAAAGCTCATTACGGAGCTTTTTTGGCTCTGCAATCTGCACGTATTTATAGAACGAGAGAGTAATGCGCTCAATCCCGTCGGAAGCAATAGCTTCCTTTTTTTCTGACCGTGGCCGTAAATCTTTCTTCATATTCAATTACGCTGCATCATACAGAAACACGGAGGAATATTCAATAACAAACGACTATGTACCCGGTGGTCCATAATTTGGTCCACAAAAGATATCAGGGATACCAAGACCAAATGTCCCTGCGGCAATACTCAGAATTGCCATTGCAGAAAGCATCACCAACATACCAATCACGCCATAGAAGAGATGTTGTCGCCCAACTTCACGAGCAGATTCATTATTAGCATTCTTCACATACTCGAACGCTCCATACAGGAAGTACAGGAATGCCAACGCCATCATCAACGTAATCAACGGAAAAAGAATCGCTTGGTTGATCTTATCAACAAAACATTGGGCAGCAAGCTGTGCGCTTGAAACCTGCGCATGTGCTGTATTAACGAGTGTAAACATAGCTCTATTATACACATAGCATGTGCCCATAATGACTCTTTTCCCAGAAAGGCAGTAATTTCAGTATATTTTGAAAAACTAAAATATGGAATATGGCTATAAACAAAGGTTTTAAAAGAAAAAAGCACTCTATTTCATTGACTTTTGTCCAATTTTGTGCTATTGTAGTAAGTGGAGTAGCACAGTGCATCTTCCCCTTCTCTTTTGCATGAAGCAAAGGAAAACGGCAAGGCGCATCCGCGCTACATGAAATCGTGGGTTGCTTTGCAGCTCATATTGAAAGGACTTTGACATGACTGTAATTATACCTGTACGGTACCAAGAGCGATTTGACGAATTTCCATGGTGGGCACAAATGCTTGTTCTCCATAACCCATGGATTCGTAACCTCTTCTTACCTGCAATACCCTCCATTCTTGGGGGAATTATGCTCATCTGTGGTGCTGTAGCGGCGCTTACAGGTAACTCAGTTGCTACCGGCGCCTTTGTAATCCTAGGATTACTTGGCCTTGCAGGAACTGTTGCATACGTAGCTACACAACTAGGAACTATCCGTGAGAGTGATGCGGGCGAACCTCAGTTTGCCATCATCGAAGTAGGAGGCCTTCGTCTTCCCATTACTTTCGATGAAGGATACGTACTGGGCATTCCATTTGTATCCAGATTCGTTGAACGCTCTAAAGAGCAATTCAATGATGACATGGTGGTTGAATCAACCAAGTGTCGCCTTCGTCCAGAATCGTTCGAAGCTGATGCAAAGTTTTATCCAGTAGTGTCTTCAGCACTAGTAACATCAGCACCTGCAAACATAACCAGTGGTGGATCAATCAAAACCACTATCGGCCTAACGTTTGAGCGTGACTGGCGCGACGGATGGCATGTACTAGATTATGACGACATCGGTGAAACCGAAGGATTTCTCGACATCATTCGTGATGCAATTGAGGAAGACATGCGAGAAATCGGCCGTCGCATAACATGGCTACAGGCAACATTTGCGACTGACCTAATGTCGGTTCATCTCATCATGAGATTGACTGGTGTTACACACTTCGAGTACGAAGGTCGGAATCGTAAAATCTTGGACAATCCAACACCAGAATTTGTCTCTGCGTTTCTTGAAGAAGTTCGCAGAAATGGATTAGCATACGTTGGTGGACTTGGTGTAAAAATCAAGCGTGTTCAAGTGAAAAGTGTTGACCCAATCGGCAAACTTGCCGAAGCATCAGAAAACGCTGCTGTGCAAGAAATGTTGCGCATTGGCTTGATCGAAAATGTTGATGCACTTATTGAGGCTGCAGAACGTCTTAATGAAAAACTCAACAAGGACGGCACGATGACCATGAAGGACATCATCAACACAATCCAAGTCGATGAAGAAGGTTCACGTGTTGAGAAGAAAATCGTTGAACTTGCCTCAAACGACATCAGTAAACTCGCAGAGATCCTGACAGGATTTTTGACCAATATGAAAGGCTAATCATGCCCAACACAAAAACGTACCCTCTTGCGATCTTTACTCCCCGTAAAGGTGCCAAGAAAATTCCTGCCCTGGTGTGGGCAATTGGAATCTTTGTCATCCTGGTAATTACATCGATAATCGGACTGATTATCTTTGCAACATCGGGCACAGGATCAAATACTCCAAACACTTCTGGAAACGGAATGCTTTGGTTTGGTGTAATCCTCATGATCCTAGGAGCTATCTTTCTTTATAAAACATTGAAAGGTGGTGAATGGATTATGTTAATCGGTATTATGCTGATTGTTCTTCCGATGCTGGTAACATGGATCGGAGGGAAATACGATTCCCATAACGCAAAGACCCCTGGAACCGCCGAAGTCACTGCCTCAATATTTGTTGGTCGTGCTGACGGTTCTCAATACACCCTCAGTGATGTCTACTGGACTACGTTTGAGTGGCCTGACAATGGCTACTGCATCCAAGTTCCAGGAAACACTGCAGGAGTCATCGATCGTGCTAACGATGGTCGTGACGAGTACGCACTACTCAGCGCAGTTGCTGGGAAGACAGTGCATGTGCACACACTTGCTCCTGGTGAATCACTCATCATGTCTGCTCCTGGTGAGCCAGTCGTGAAGTTTACTTGCCCAAAAAGAACCTAAGGTTCTTAAATTCAAAACAAAAGGCCTCACAAAATGTGGGGCCTTTCTTATTTCAAAAAAATGAAATTACCGGTTGTTCGATGGTACGTTTGGAATGTTCTGGATATCTTGATCATCTGAGAATCCAAGTCCTCCTGCAATTAAGTTAACAATACCGAATACAGAAACCATGATCACGAATCCTACAATCGCATACACCATAAGCTTCTTCCCTTCTTCCCGCGAGTCTTCGTCTCCACCTCCGAGGATGAAGTACTTGAAGATACCGTAAATGAATACAAGAAGTGCGACAGCAAATACTAAAGGAATCAGTGTTCCGTTAATAAATGAAGAGATATCACCAATGAAGTCATTGATTCCACCGAACTGTGCTGCGGCAACACCTGGAAGCACCATCAGTGCAAGTGCGAGCGTATAGATACTAATTTTTTTCATACTGAGCGTTATCATAAATTTATAAGTTGATGTGTTCATTATACAAGGTTTTTTACGATATCCAATGAATATCCCCTATTATGTGTATAGCTACTACAGGCCAAACGAACTCTGCAACAACTGCAAAATACCCCAGATACCGAACATAAACACCAGCGCGACAATTCCTGCCACTGCAATCTTCTTCCCTTCCTCTACGCTATTCTCGTCTCCTCCGTTTATAATCCAGGCCTTAATGATCCCCCATGCGAGCACCAAAAATGTGAGCGCAAAAATAATAGGCACCAACAATGAGATGAGGTTTATAAATACACCAACGAGGTCTGCAAAATTATTCATACTTATGAGGTTATTTGTCCTACGGTTCCAGTAATCACCGTCAAAAGAACATTCGCTCCGAGGATCAAGAGTCCACCGATGAGTGCGTAGAGTAGTGCATTGTGTGCTCGCTTAATCGTCTCAGAATTACCACGCGCGGTTACATACAAGAATCCAGCATAGATGATGAAGAACACCACAAACGGGATAGCAAAGATAATCAGAATATCAATGATTGCCTGGAAGAATTCAGGGATCGTACTAATATTAGAGAGTGGGTCACGTAACTCTACTGAGCCTGAAAACGAACTTGGGCCTGATCCAATACCATCAGCACTACCTGATCCTGAACCTAGGCCGTCGTTACCACTTCCACCCGTACCAAGCTGGGCGTATGCCATTACAGGAAGTAGTAGGAAAACCAAGAAAAAATACTTCATACTAATATTCCAAAATTAAACGATTAACTGCATCACTTACCGCCTGAGAGATACGCGATCGGTTAGACACCACATCTTCAACCATCTGCATCAAAATACTATCCGATGCATCAGGATTAGGATCGAGCCATCCTCGTGCGATTAATGCACTTTGCAACATCGTCGATCGGTACACGCCAGTATCCCCCGCACCAACCACATCACGTCGTACCGGTGCCATATTCAAACCAACAGTCAGGTCTCCTACAAAACGTGCTGAAGAGATAGTACTCATCGCAGCAAACGCTCCCTGTGGGTTTGCTGAGGCTCGTGGAATTGCGAACCCATAGAAATCTCCGTAGGTACGTAGTGCAGTAGCTGCACTACCTTGAGGAACAGTAGTCACATCAAAATTAAGGTTCGGATTCTTCTGATCAATGTCAGGTGCTTCAGACCCAAGACCGAAGTACAGTGCCAGGTCTCCTGAAATAAACGCGTTCTTGTCTGTAGGCATCGCTCGGTTCCAGTTGTAGAGTGTGCTGTTCACATCACTAAATCCTGTATAAAAACTCATTGCTGATTCAAGCGGCGCCAAGGTCGGTCCTTCGGATTTATTTACCCCAACGACATATCCTCGATCATTTTCAGTAACCATTGAGCTTCCTGTCTGGATAGCCAAGAGCATCAGGATATCTTTCGCGTGGGTCACGTTACGGAATTCTCCGAATGAGACCGCACTCTGGGTAATGTTTCTGTTGCTGTCGGTGACCGTAATACGCGGAACCACTTGTGAGGTGATTTCAGCCCAGTTACGTGGTGCTTGCGCGAAGCCGCGTGAGGAGAACGTATCTCGGTTCCAATACATCAGTAGCGGATCAACTGCAAATGGCATTGCATATATACCGTCTTTGAGTGCAAATATATCTGCCCCGTCAACATAGGTATTACGATACGTTCCTAGTGGAATTGATTCGTATGGGATAGGGAGTAGCTTTGCACGGTGTTTGACCAAGCTATCACTCTTAAGAATGATCATGTCTGGCGAACGTCCCTCAGCAATTGCGTTAATCAAATCATCATCAAAGTCTCGCTCGTCAATCTCGTAGTACTTCACTACCCCGAAAGCATCATCTTCTTGCACGATCGCACGGAACGTCAGGTCAAAAACTGCACCAGGTAAGGTTCCCCATACAATTACTTGTTTTCCATAGGCCACCTCCTCCTGAGAGGGTGTGCTTTGGAAGTTTGCCAAGAGAATCAATGCCGCGAACGCCATAAAACCAAAGCCGGCAAGGAGAATTATCTGAAATGGTCGTAAATTCATCATAAGTATATTATAGCTTACGCAATGCTAATCCGTAGTGGTGATCGCCCGCATCAAAGGAACGATCAAACACAAAACCATTTTGCTCAGCAAGCGCTCGCACGGTATCTTCAGTAACTACAGCGCCAGGCTGTGGACCAAGACCATTAAAGGATTCAGACCAATCAATAATAAATAACTTCCCGCCACTGCGTAACGTACGTGCCATTTCCTGCAATGCAGTCGCACGTTCTTCAAACTGGAAGAAGGTATTTACTACAATCGCCGTATCAAGCACGCCATCAGGAACCTTAGTCCCTCCAATGTCTTCCGCATCACCCCACAACGGTCGAACTTGGGTGAGTCCTTTAGTACGCGCCGCGTCACCAAGCTTTTCTACAAGATCCTTCTGAATCTCAGACACATACACAACCCCCTGCTTCCCCACAAGCTGTGCAAGCACTTCCATAAAGTACCCACTTCCCGCACCAAAGTCAGCAACCGTATCTCCCTCTCGAATATGAAAATGCGTAGCAACCACCCCTGGCTCCACAAACCGTCCCTGCAAATTAGGTGTCACTGATGAAGTATCAAACATAAGGATATTATAGCAGTACTAGTGTTCATATATAGGTGTAGATGTAGAGAACAATGGCGGCCTGACGCTGGATTGCTACGCTTACGCTCGCAAAGACGAAGAAAAACCTGTTGAACTCCTCCCGCCTTTACCAGTGGTAACGAAGCAATCCAGCGCCGCAACCACAAGGACCGACCTTGTAAACACCCCAAACGGCCCCCCATTTGGTGTGTTTAGGGTTACACAAACACCCACTAAAAAATCTATGTATCGTATACGATACATAGATTATATTCCTGCAATATATAAAAACAGTCGAACGCCGCAAAGTTGGACCTTGTAAAATATCCGATACCCAAGTCCTTATTTCTTAACAAATCTAAATCATTGACAAAATCCATTTATTATGTATAATACATACAGACAACCAAAGGATTTAACGACATGAAACGCACTTTTTTGGCACTTACAGTAGTAGCGATACTGGGAACTAGTTATACATGGCCCAACCCAGAGGAACAGTCTAACTTCGGTATGGGTGTGCTAGTAATTGGCTACTTAGACGGAAATACCCGTTCTGTTTCGCTTGAGAAAGACTCTGGAGGAATGTGGAGCTCACTTGACTCCATAGTTTTCGCAGAAAAAGCTCACCTGCAAAATCGAATCTTAAATTCGAGCATGGAAGACCTGATAACAGGTGAAGCTTACATCAAAATGACGAATAGCGACGATGGCGTTCTTCGCGGAGAAATCGTAAGAAGAAACTAATCCATCAAAGCAGCGGTCAATGATCGCTGCTTTTTCTTTTACAAGAACACCATTATAAATCTATGTATCATGTATGATACGTAGATTTTACCCCAGCAAAAAACAGTCAAACACAACGAGAATCAATTTGCAAAAATCCTTAGAAATTGCGTGAGATGTGCGGAAGGCAAGAAAAAAGACCCGAGCGGGACACGTGTCCAGCGAGGGTCTTTTTATCGCAGCCTGACAAAGCAGATTGCGTGATTTCTAAGGATTTTTAAAAGTAGACGATTGAGGCGATAGAGTCCCCCGCCCGCATCTTCATCACCTTCACTCCTTGAGTATCACGTCCTAACGTCGGAACATCCTTCAGTGGCAACTTGATCACTTGCCCTTTCTTACTCATCACGATCAGTTCACCTTCTTCTCGGTCTTCTTGGGTAAGTGCTACAGCTCCCACTACCTTTCCGGTCTTTGTGGTTACCTTGGCAGTCTTGATTCCGCTTCCTCCTCGGTTTTGTGTTTTGTATTCCTTGGCGTGTGTAGTCTTTCCAAATCCGTTTTCCATGACAATCAGAATTTCACGATCCTCTTCTCCATTCTTAAGAATGTCAGCTGACACAATATGATCACCCTTCTTCAACTTCATACCCGTTACACCAGCTGCAGTACGCCCCATCTGTCGAACATCCTCTTCCTTGAATCGGATTGCTTGTCCGTCGTAGGTTACCAGTGAAATCTCATCTCCATTTCCAACAAACGATGCGGCAATAAGAGAATCTTCTTCCTTAAGCGTAATCGCAATAAGTCCACTTCGTCGTACATCCTTAAATGACGCTGCATCAGACTTCTTGATCACTCCGTTGCGAGTCACCATCATCAGACTCCAGTCACCTGTCCAGTCATCTTTGCGCACCGGAAGCACTGAGGTTACTCGCTCTTCTGCACTCATAGAGAGGAAGTTCATGATTGACTTACCTTTGGTTGCACGTCGTCCTTCAGGAATTTCATACATCTTGCATTGGTAGACCTTCCCCTTATCGGTAAAGAATAGGAGATCACTGTGTGCTGAAGTAGTCAGTAGTGTGGTCACCACATCCTCTTCCTTGGTATTAAGATCAACAACCCCAACCCCTCCTCGCTTCTGCACCTTGTATTCTGATGGGTTGGTTCGCTTGACGTATCCACCTTGAGTTAATACCAGTACACTTTCTTCGTCTGCGATAAGGTCTTCAACACTCATGTTCTTAACCCCACCTGCAACGATCTTAGTACGACGATCGTCGCCAAACTTCTCTGCAGCTTCCGCAAGCTCAGACTTTACAATCCCCATCATCTTCTTCTTGCTCTTCAAGATTGCTTCAAGCTCTCCAATAAGCTTCTTAAGGATTGCCAGCTCGTCTTCGATCTTCTTCCGCTCAAGGCCAGCAAGCTTCTGTAGTCGCATGTCGAGAATAGCTTGCGCTTGTACCTCTGAGAACTTGAACTCCTTCATCAATGCAGCGTGTGCGGTAGGCACATCCTTCGCAGCACGAATCAGCTTGATGATCTTATCAATATGATCAAGCGCCTTCTTAAGTCCAAGCAAGATATGTTCTCGATCTTGTGCCTTAGTCAGGTCGTACTGTGTTCGTCGTTTGATTACCTCAACGCGGTGCTTTATGTACTCTTCAAGGATCACCTTCAGTGACAATGTTTGTGGAACCCCATCAACCAACGCAACCATGTTGTAGTGGAACGTATCTTCAAGTTGTGTGTGCTTGTATAGTTTATTTAAAACAGTTTGTGGGTTCGCTGCTGACTTCAGGTCAATAACCACACGGATGTCTGAAGTAGACTCATCACGCATCTCCTTGATACCTTCAATCTTCTTGTCCCGCACAAGGTTCGCAATCTTCTCTTGCATGTCAGCCTTGTTCACACGGAATGGAATAGACGTAATGATGATTGAGAAGTTTCCTTTCTTGTCTTCCACTATCTCAGCTTCACCGCGCACCACTACTCCTCCCTTACCGTTAGCGTACGCGTGTGCGATTGCTTTCTTATCGAACGCCACTCCTCCCATAGGGAAATCAGGACCCTTCACAAACTTAAGTAGGTCACTGGTGGATGCTTCCGGGTTATCAATCAAATGATCTACCGCAGCTACAATTTCACGCAGGTTGTGCGGAGGAATGTTCGTTGCCATTCCCACCGCAATACCAAGGGTTCCCATCAGCAGAAGGTTTGGTAGTCCCGCAGGTAGTACCTCAGGTTCTTTCTTTGTCCCGTCAAAGTTTGGGCGCCAGTTAACCGTGTCCTTCTCAAGATCGCGAAGCATCTCTTCAGAAATCTTCGACATCTTCGCTTCTGTGTATCGATACGCAGCAGCAGAGTCACCATCGATAGAACCGAAGTTCCCTTGCCCGATAACCATTGGGTAGCGCGTGGTAAATTCCTGCGCAAGCTTAACCATCGATTCGTACACAGCTGTGTCACCATGCGGATGGAAGCTACCAAGAACGTCCCCTACCACCGTCGCAGACTTACGGAACTTTGCTGTTGACGTCAGACCATTAAGGCGCATGGAGTACAAAATACGTCGGTGCACAGGTTTTAGCCCATCACGCACGTCAGGAAGCGCACGCGAAGTGATCACGGACATGGCGTAGTCGAGGTACGCAGTACGCATCTCGTCAGCAATATTTTGCGGGACTATTCCTCGTACATTCTCAGGAATTGGGCTCTCATCCTTGATAGTCTTTTTCGGCATAGATTTCTTTCACTGCTAAAACGTCTGAATAAATATTGCGATTATTGTAGCATAATCGCTACGGTGTTGAAGTACCTGCCTTTTTTGAGCTGGTTCCAATCAGGACTGTACGCGCAGGAGGGACCCATGCGTCTACCTTTTCTATGATTGGCGTGGGCGCCGCATCCTCTCCAAAGAAAGTGTCAAAATCCAAGCTGTCGTCTGAAGCTGGTACTTCAGGCAATTCAGCCTGCACCTCTTGCTGTTGTTCTCCTGATATAAGCTCTCGAATATCAGAAAAGGTACGAGAGATACTTCCCTGTAGCTCCACATCTTCTGCGGTCACATTAGTGAAGAACGCAAGACGTGCGGGAACACTTACTGACCAAAACAAAACAACAATTGCTGTAAACACCGTCGCAATCCAAAAAGCATACCGATTTCGTACGACCTTAGGCGCTTTTCGTAATGATTCGATTTTATTGAGCATGAATGAATAAAGGAGTGTAACGACTATTATGAATTTATGTCCCAATTTGCCCCTTTGTCCTGGGGCGAATTGCTGGACTAGGAGGTAGCACATCACCACCTCGCTTTAAATAGAAAAACTCCCTCCAATTACAACCTACGACTTCAACACGTGAATCTCTCCACTCATCTCAGCAACATCCTTCTTCTTAAGAGTCAGCTTATCTTCAGGCTTCCGCCCAGCTTCCCCTTCCTCCTTAACAAACGCTTCAAGTGCTGCGTCATCGTAGTGCATTGGGATAATACACTTAGCCTCAAGCTTCACCGCAAGTTTAGATGCCTGTGGTACTTCCATTACATCTCCTCCTCCAATAGGTACGAAGAGAATATCGATATCTCCAAGCTCTCCTAAGATCTTAGGATCAATATCCGGGTCACCAAGTGCTCCAAGGAACACAATATTCATGCCTTCAAGTGAAACTTGGTAGATAGTATTAAATCGCTCCACCTTATCGTAGGTAGTCTTAACCCCATATCCACGAGCTGTTACGTCACCAATCTCGTATTCTCCAGGGCCATCAACCACG
>JBLHQB010000023.1:0-11922 GCA_047624725.1 Patiriisocius sp.
CCATGGACTCAACAAGTGTTTTAACAATATGTAAGCCTAAGCCTGTTCCATTTATAAATGAGGTCTCAGCATTTGACGCACGATAGAAACGTCCGAAAATTTTGTCATGTTCTTGCTTAGGGATACCAATCCCCTGATCCTGCACCGTAACAGTGATATGAGTATCAGACAATGCAACCGACACGGTCACCGTACAATCATTCAGCTCCGGGCGACAATACTTAACACCATTATCAATAAGATTTTGAAACACCTGATATAGACGCGTATCATCACTCTTGATAGATGGAAGCTTACCCGGCAGGGGCTTGTAAGAAATGGTAACCTTATTTTCATTGGCATGCGGTGCTAAATCTCGCACACATCGTCCTAGAACATCTTCAAGTTGCACGCTGGAGCGTTCCAGACTAAATACTCCTTGCTCTATTTTTGTAGTGTCGAGCATTTGATTAACCAATGTAATCATATTCTCATTTGACTCATGCGTTTGCTCTACAATTTCTCTTTGCTCCTCATTGATTGGACCATACGATTCATCAAGTAGAATTTCGGTGTTCCCTTTGGTAACCGTCAGTGGTGTGCGTAGTTGATGCGATGCGACAACGATGAGTTCGCTTTTTGCTCGCTCCAGTAATGTTTCTGCAGTAACATTATTAATCCAGACCATAATACCTGAAGAACTGAACTGATTCTCTAATGGCTGAAAGGTGATGTTGAAGATAGCCTCCTCAACCTGAACTTGAGTAATTGTTAAGAATTCCTTTTGTAGGCTACGTCGAATGTATTCTGCAATAGGATGGTCAGAATAAGCCTCGTATAGCTGCTCCAATGCAGTGGAATGATCATTACCAGAAAAATTAATAAATGCTTTGGCCGGCTTATTCAAAAATAAAACATCCCCTGAATTATTAATCAAAATAGCTCCCGTTACCATATTTTGCGCAATAATCTCTAACTTAGATCTTTCCACAGAAAGCTCTTTAGTCCGCAACCCAACCTCATTCTCAATAACTTCAGCCTCCTTCTGTAGCTGTTGGTTCAGTTCAGTAAGCTCCTTGGAACTGATATCCAGCGATCGTTCCATTAATTCATAATCAGCTTGAAAATTTTTATATGACGTATCAACAATGGTAATTATCTGATCAAATTCTGGAGGAATAGCATCTACTGAACCAAAAAAACGTATTAACTGGCGCTCCAATGTTTTATGCATACTACTTGTTGCTACTCTAGTTCTTTAAACGTAGTAATGGTCATTGTTTGATTGTGCAATTGGCATTGTTTTTCAGTTGGTGCTACTGGCGATATCTCTCCATACGAATAGAAACCAGTGATAAATGTCGCATCGTTACCTCCGAGTTGTTTTTTGACCGCTTCAGTCTCTTCTTCTACACGGTCTTTCAACACAAGCTTACGTCCAACACAACTAATCAGAATAGCCAATTCGGGAACAGTATTTTTTAATGAATGGGTAGACATATCCGCCGCGCCAGCTGCACCGTCAACCAGCCGATCAAAGTTTGCTTTCATTAAGTTGACACGCTTTCCCTCTGGAAGATCCCCAGCGAAGGTCATACTCTGCTGCTCTTCATCTACCGCAAGTAGCGTACGAACAACCTGCACATCATCGCCAGCGTCATCAAGATACAAATTTAACGGGAAAAGAAGTCCTGAACTTGGGAGATTGACTGCTTGATCACCAAGATATTTTTTATATAATTCCAGTGCTGGCTTACCATCAAGTTCATACAGTACATTTTTATCCGACTTAGTCACAATCCGTACCGGACCAAATGAATCCCAACCTCCCAAGGATCCATATCCTATTTCAATTGCATCACCATAAAATCCCACAAGAACAACCTTACCTGTCTCAGGTGTTCCATTAAGTCCTATAACCGTTTCTTTAAAATCAGCACCATCACCCACCAGACCACCAGTAACAGATACTTGTTCTGGAATATTCTCCAACACACCCTTTACCAAACTAGTGCCATTAACCTTTAAACCGTCAGAAAAAACCATCACATGTCGCAACCCTTCTTTATTCAGTGTTTGCGCCAACTGTGCACCGATACTTTCACCACTGTCATTCTCTGTAATGGTCCCCGACACAACCGCAAGTTCGGTTTTTTCAAAATGTATAGCACAAACAGAGAGCGAGTCATCCCTCACAACGGTGCCAGAAATTTCTCCTGCTGTTGAGCACATCAGTACATCCGCATCAGTGTACGAATTCTGTAGTGACAACATATGCTCAGGCATCTTGATAGCATCCTTACCACCAAAAACTAACACTAGCTGTGGATTTTCAGTGGTTAACGTACTTTTACAGGCCTCCCATCCATTCACCTCGGTCCATATCTTTTGTTCAATTTTCATAGGCCTACAGATTATGTATATTGATCTCAGTGTATCATGCTGAGTCGGGAGAAATCTGCGCAAATGGTGTCAGCCACTATTTACCCACGGGGATTCTTCCATTACTAAAGCAAACGAGTGACTAGGTATGAAGTTTACTTTTATCTATGTCGTGAATACAGCTTTAGGAAACTTGTTTACAGGATCAGTACAGATTGTCAGTATTTTCCTTGGAAAATACTAGGCAACCTTTTCGACCCCCCCCCGTAAACAGTCTTCTTACAGAAGCAGTACAGGTTATCTATATTTTCCTCAGGAAAATATAGATAACCTCTTGCAAAGTGACATTAAGTCACTTCTCACCCGGACTGTTTACTCGTGGGATCACAAATAGAAAAGGCGCCCTGAGGCGCTCTTTCTATGTTTGTGAGCATAGAGGGGCTAGAGTGGAACACTATAGAAGATATGGTTATAAAATGGAATCAGGTGTTTAGGGATTTTTGTTTGGATGAAGAGAGTGGAGAATATAGCTATATTACTCAAAGTAAAACAGATTTAAGTTAATGATATTACTTACCCTATACTCTATAGAACTAGTATATAAAGTAGAAAAAGAAAAAGCCCCGCAGAGAAGCAGGGCTTCAACTTACGGGACGTGGTCACAATTAGGAGGTTCGCACTCTGCCAGCTCCAGTCCATTCGTCACCAGTATCTTTCGGATAGTCATACCATCCTCTAGCACACCAGTTGTCGACTTTATGGCTGAAAGCAGCGAGTTCATTCATAACCCGACGCTTGCTACTGTAGTCAGCGATTTCACCTTCAACGTAGGTGAATCCGTTCAACTGGTTTGGATTAAGTTCCAAACCATAGTTAGCGAGTTTGTCTTCACGAAACTGCTTGAACTCCGCCTTGGTTGCAAGACCTTCCCGATTCGACGCTTGCCCTTGTTGATTGACGAGTATTCGCCACGGCTTTTCAAGGTCGTGTAGAAAAAAGACAAGTAGCGCGTCAGAAAGTGAAAACGGCAATGGACGTCCGAATGCTTTGTCAAAAGCATAAAGATGGCGAGCATAGTTCATCCCATCGGTCACGTGATCGATGTAGCCACCGTCCCACGTCTGATGATTGTGAGTTGAACCACGAGCAGTTTCAAACAGCTGGCGGTTATCCTGCAAAATATGCAGGCAAATGCCACAGTTCGGCTCATCAATCATTCCGATGAGTTGTTCAATAGTAAGGTAGTCGAGTGTGAGTGAGAGATTTCTCATAGTGTTATTCTCCATTGAGTCAAAGAGCTGATAGCTATAGTGCCATATTTATGCAATATGTCCATATTTAATTTCGCTGTTCTTACTGAAGGAACTCTTTCATAAAATCTCTATACTCTGAATCATTCGTTATTAGTCTGGTGATATCTCCAGTTGCATCAACCATAGATACAGCATCAGTTCTTTTATCTATTTTGAACAAGTTTCCATTTTCGTCAATCAAGACAACTTAGGTAGACGTGTCTGTTTCTACACTTAATAACACCTTGTCAAAGCGCTTTGGAGCAATGCTATTCATTTTGATGATTTCTTCCAGTAAGAAGATTTGCTTTCCGTCCTCGTCATAGTTCTCTGTCGCTTCTATAGTGTAATACTGACGTAAGTCTCTTGGTTGATCTGATTTACTAGGGAAAACAACGAATCCTGTTAATGAACCGTAACCCACAGCACCTTTGTTTGGATTTGTTAATATCTTGCCTTGATATGCATCAACACCATAGAACAGCATTACTCCGTCTAGTTCAACAGCAGGAACACTTTTCTCATAAATTGCCCAGAATCGCTGACTCTGATTTTCGGAGTATTGGTTCAAGCTAAAAACTACTAATACCAATACTATTATTAGCCAAATTGCATTTTTCTTTATGAAGTTGAAGATTTTTTTCATAATGATTACAGGCCTAATTCCTTCATCTTCTTTTTGATAAGCTCTGATCCCTTTGATTCTCTAGGGAAAGACCCATCCTCGTTAAAGAAGTCAATCTCGTGGTCTGGATGATTTCCTTTCTTTGGGAACAAGAATGCTATTTTATTTATATTTGTGAACGGCTCCACTTCCATTTTGTGTCCCTCAATCTCTGGATTTTCCTCTATTAGTTTTCCTACCGCTTCTGCGGCTACTTGCCAGAAAGTTGTAATAGCAATTTCGTGCTCTAGAACAGATCCTTCGTGGTATTTTCCTAAATGCTCTAAAAGTTCTTCTGTGATATCCCACAAAGAGTCCCACTTCATTGATCCATCAGAAAAATCAATTTTAGTTGATTCTTGTAACATCAACATAAAAGATAGCTTTAATAAAGGAGTTCCACCTTCGGCTTGGCTTGCAAATACATCCAACCAATTTCCTTCCAACTTTCCGTATAGATGAGGATAATCTTTGAATCTTTCCCTTCTCTCTTCTTCGTGCTGAAGGTCAATTTTCTCGTTATACTGCTCGTCTTTTTCGTCCTCTCTCTGACGATAAATACGCCAAAGAATATATGCAATTACAGCTAGGAGTATTGTTATTAATTCCATTTATCTAGTATATCAGAGTAAAGATATTGTTATTTAGTGTCGATTCTTTTAATCAGGTTATCAGCAACTGTTGGACCGCACCAATCGCCGTGCCTTATTTATCTTTGAATACAAGAAAGGTATTGAGCAATCTGCCAATAAGTTTTTTGCAGATGAACTCCGTGTCAAAGCTCGGTCGTACTTTGACAGTTTGAAAGCACTCAAGAGCAAACTCTATTCTGATTAGACAGATACAGAGGTTTCCTTGAAAAACACCGACAACAAGAAATATACCTATGGATACAGTTACTCTCAAAATATACGGTCCAAAGAAGTTCAAGTTCACCAAGAAGGATTGGTTTCTACCAGAGATTGGTAGTCGAAAATATCACGAACTGACCGTCAGTGAACAAAAAACCAATCGAATGTACATACGCCGCTTTGTACTCAAAACGCCATTAGGGACTAAATACACGCCACAGGTCGATGTATTAGAGATGGTCGACAGAGAATATAAGCAGGTCAAGTATCTGATGATTATCACGTTCTCATTGCCCAAGCTGCTCTATGGCAACAGCGTGCAAGAAGTGTCAGACAAAGACCTTGCTAAAGCCGTCTCGGTTTTACAGCTCTCACTACAACGAGCTGGGGTACTGATTGAAAAGATAGACCTCCTCGATGCACGAGTAACGGCTGCTCATTTCTGCAAAAACATCTTCTTACCCAAAGACATCTTATTGCAAGACGTTCTGGCTGATTTGCAACGAGTAGACATCAACAAGACGGTCGATGTAACGACCAAAGAAACCAAGAATGGTGGTCAGATACTGCATATCTACTCTGGTGTCGTTGAACGAGTATTCTACGACAAAGTTACTGACGCACTACGTACCAAAAACAAACGAAAAGATAAGGGGTATATGGACTATGAACGTACTGTCATTGATGAGTACGGACTACAAAACAAAGAGATATTTCGCTATGAGTATCGCATCAAAAAAGGTCAAAGTGTACAGAGGGTAGTAAACAAAGCGTTGGAACGTAAACCACTGACGTGGGTGACGTTTCGAGACATCTTCATTCCTGATTTGAGCCAGAAGATACTCATTCAATCGTGGCGTGAGTTAGTTGGTCGACCTGAAAACCAACTGGCACTGATTGGTCCAATTGACCATTTCAAGTTGTTACAACATATCGTCGAAAGCACCAAAGCCTCAGGGGTTAAAAGGGCAAGGAGCGGAGTTTCGTTACCGAACCTTTCGGGCACGTAAGGCTTCGGTGTCGATCATGTACATCACCAACTCATCTCCGCTAATTTCATAACGGGAAACACGTTTTAAGTTTTGGATAAAATCCTGTTCTTCGCGCATAGAACCAGATGCACAGGATTCCCCACCTATTTCAATTGGCATGAACCCCAATTCTCCCCCAGTGGTCATCGCACGTGTATTGAAATCGTTACAAGGCCCGATGCCGTAAACTGCGCCTTCTGTGACCTCTAAATACATCTCATGGTCATCGCGCATGCTCACATCAGATGCCTGGGTTATTATCCATTTTCCGTCCAAAGGATGGACGCTGTTGGTGTTCATAAGGGTTGTCTCCGTGGTTTGAACAAATGAGGTAAGGCCTGGTTTCGCAGGTACGATTCCGGCCCAGACAGCAATCCCAGTCACAAGAACGCCCGCAATAAAAAAAAGCAAAAGACTCAGCCTCAATTGCGAAATGCGCGACGATGGGACCCGGTTAGTCATTATACATTTATCCAAAAACCAGATTAAATAACTTGTAATTTCAACATGACCCTTTTGTACCAATCTGACAAGGGGATGCTCAAAGCGCTTGTCGGTATCAGAATTTACTGCCAAGTTGCTCGTCATAATTGTATCACAAGAAATTTATCTGGGGGAACGATCATGGCATTGGACAAAGCTAAAACCGACGAATTGAAAGACGCAATTGCTACCGGTCGTAAGCGGTCATTGCCCTTTGGTCTGTGTCTTGGCAAAAAACCAGAAGGCACGGTTCTGATTACTCACAAGACAAAATCACCAAAAGTATTGTGTGGTAATGGGTAATGAGGATACGTCCGTTACTTTAATGGGTAATGGGGATACGTCCGTTATTTTAATGTTTTCTGTGGTGTAATAATTATTGCTTTTTTGGCCTCCCTGCTTCTCGTACAGTACTTTGCATACTGTACTTCTCAACCACATGATCAGTCCATTCTACGGACCCACAGGGTGCCCCTTTCCTTATAGGTTTTGTCAATTTTTGTGGTCACGTGTTACTAACTATAATTGTTCACTTCGTTCCAATTCTAGTAATTACTCTCGACCCCAGCTCGTGGTTCGCAAGCTCACAGCACTCCACCTATCACAAAGGCCGAAGCTGAAGCAGTTCAGCTTCTATAAAAGAAAACACTACCTCTTAAGAGGTAGTGTTTTCTTTTATGCCTTTGTGTGCCTACCCGACCCACTTCTCGAAGGTACCGCGACATAGACAAAAAGCTGGTTGAGGGATTGATTAAGGCGGCGAGAGACAATGAGCGGTCAGGAATAGGCCTGATGGGGCATCATATCGGTATCAAACCTAAACCGGCAAAGAAGGATCCTGATGTGCCACAGTGGAAGTATAATCTGAAGAACCAGAATCCAGATTAATAAAATAGCAGATCAGGTGTTAAAATTAGTATCTGAACTATGTCAAAAAAGATCGAAATCTACAGATTTGCTTTTGGAACGCCAGAAATGCCTGGAAGTAACGTTTGGCGTGTAAACGTAAGAAAAGATAGTGGCGACATCTACATCAACAACGCACCCCAGTTTGGGCGTGATATTCATATATCCCTTCATGCGTCTGGCAACTTCAGCATCAAGCTGAACGAAGACCGAAAGAAGATTGAATCACCATGCGTTGTTGATGAAACTCAACTATTAAATGGTCCCTGTATCTTCTTCGATACACCTGAACGTAATATACCACCTGCTATTCCTACTGGTTCAGTTAACAAAATCATTTGGCTTGGCTGGCCCAAGGAAGATCACTTGATGTTGATCAGAACTTATTACTGTAAACCAGTGATGGCAGTGAGAGCTGAGGTGGGTGAGCAGTTGATCTGCGGTCCAGTAGAAGCAAAGTTGTTTCATGAGGACATGCATTTTTACATGATCGCTGAACACCGAGAAAAAACGCCAGAGGAGAAGCTTGGGAAAGTACATCATGAAAATATGGATTTTGGAAAACATCTTCCTTCTCACATGGAGCTAATCAGGGTAACAAAGACGCCCCAAGGACCAACAGCCATATTGATTGAAAACTTCACTGCTAAAATAACCGATTAGTCAAAGTTCGAGAAGTGGCTCGGTGCTGTGCTGCCTTCAATTTAGGTGCAAAAAAACCGCTCTGTTGAGCGGCTTTTTTGTCTACTCGTCACCGGGTAGAAATGTGATCCCACGGGGAATCGAACCCCGATTACAGGAATGAGAATCCTGTGTCCTAGCCGTTAGACGATGGGACCATTTTTTATTGGTGATTGTTTTGTGCTTTGTTGGTCTGGGCTCATTCCTGTGATTAAAATTACAGGGTGAGAATCCACCCTATTGCCTCATGAATATCAGCAATTCGCTCCTGCGTCACGATCGGATGAAAAGCTCCTCGCTTTTCATTCCTGTAGCCGTTAGATGATGGGTGAGAAATGACTCAATGTCATTTCGCAAGAGGTTTAGGAAAATAATAAACGTAGTGATTATATTTTCTTTATGCGGAGTGAAACGATAGTGCCTTGATTTTACTTTAGTAAATATAGTGACAACCTGTACAGTCCCAGTAAGGGAAGATTGATTACCTAAACCAACGCCATAGTTATACCAAATTATTGGACGTAGTTAAAGTACCCTAGTTGATACTAGAAGCATTATGGAACGAGGTCATCAATTGTTTCCTTGTACGCTTTAGCACAAAGTAAGAGCATATTGCGATACGTTCCTATATCTCCCTTGTTCAGGGCATTTGTGTACGCTGTTCTATTGCTATTTTTTATCAGAATATAGCCGTAGCCTGACTCTTTAAGCATCCAATTTAAAAGCAAACGCCCCACTCGTCCGTTCCCATCGGTAAACGGGTGGATACGTTCGAACCTGTTGTGGAAAATTACTGCACGTTCAAATGGGTGCATGTTTTTCTTTTCTTTTTTGTACCACGAAATTAATTCAGTGAGTTCCTTTCGAACTTTCTTAGGATCAGTAGTATTCTTATTATTGACTACGATCTGTTGTTTCTTAAATCCTGTAGGTATACCTAAACCAAGCACAAGTTGTTCATGTAGAGCAATAATATTTTTATGGTTTAACGTAAAACCTGATGTATTAATTACGTCAAAACAACGTATGGAGTTTTCTACTTCAATAACCTCGCTTGCTGGCAGGGTTTTCTTAACATATTTTCTCTGCACAATTGCTGCAACCTCACTCTCTGCAAGACGGCTTCCTTCAATAGCATTAGACTCAAAGATGAATCTGATCGCGAGGTCACGAATCAAACGACTCAACTGAGCGTCTGTTAGCTGACTTTTGTTGTACTTCCACTGGATTCTTGCAGTCTCAATTTTAGAAAGAGAATAGTTTTTTAAATACTTTGCTGTGAGTCCTGATTTGACAATTACTGTATTAGTAAGCTCGGTTTCTTTATCACGCAACGACATGAAATAACCCCTTAGATCTTTAGGTATAATTTTTCCAACAAAAACCTGTATTTTTTTTGTTTTTTCTCCAATCTTTACTTGCTCTGCAAGGTAAAAATATGGCTTGTTATTTACCTTTTTTCTCTCAAATTGAATCATATAACTTAGGTATAGAATACTGCAATAAATTGAATATGTCAACAAGCATAAAGGGCGTCGTGTTGACGCCCTTTTGGTTAGTGTAGTTTTAGTTGTAGGTCGTCGCTGGTGACCTCACCCCAATATACGGCGTTTCTCCATTCACTTGCAGCAATCAGTTTGCGGTGTGCATAAATCACTGAATGTAGTGGACCGTCGATGTTCTTCTGCCAGAATTCAATGAAACCATGTAGTTCTGGATGGCCTGGTGCCAGATCATACTGTTGCCAGGTGAACGTATTAAGTACACTCTGGTGATCCGGCATCCTGTAGATAAGCTTTGCGGTGGTTAACCCATACCCATCGAGCATGAGTTCTGTTTCGGACATTGTGCTCGCATCTTGCATCAGTTCCTCCTTAGCTGAAATTACAATACAAATCTTCTTCCTCCCCTCTTTTTATACACCTACTTCACTAAATACGCAAAGAAATACTTGTTAAAAAAGGGTTTTAGGGGTACAAAGGAGGGAGAAGCAAGCCTGAGGAGGCATCATAATGGAAAATGTTGACCCGACCCTTGACCCCATTAAACTGTATACGGAAATCGCTAAAAAGGATGACTGGAACTATACGCTTGTTGATCCTAGTGGTATCGCATTTGCAACAACAATTGATGATTACCCTGACACAACAATTGGTACTCATGTTACATGGCACCCTGAAGAGAAGTTATTGGCGATTGTCGCTACGTTAGAATGTTCTTCAGATGTAATAAACTCAAACGATATGTGCGCAATCTCCAATGAGCTCAATCAAGGGAGCTGGGGTAGTACATTTGTTTGGATTGAAGAAAATGCGGTAATGACTTGCAAAACGGTTTTCGAACTGGACAGGGTTGAACTTACTGAGGAATATGCCCAAGAGATAATTACTCGGCCTGCAAGCTTTTTAAAGAACTTGTTGATTGTTATCTATCCAAAGGCAGAGACCGCTAAAACAGTATTTCTTCTTAATGCAGATTCACCAACCAAAGGCTCCGCCTAAAAAACCGCCCTGTGCATTGCATGGGGCGGATTTATTTTTTATATATGTACACACCTTGTCAAAAAATGATTTTAGGGGTACAACAATATATAGACAGTATATATAGGGAGACGCACAATGAGTAAGAATAAAACTCTTGATCCAATCCGCACAATTGCTAAGCATGCGAAGAGGAGAGGTTGGCACTATTCTCTTGAGGATGGCATGTTCACCAGCGCAATGGGGTTCGCTGAATTTCCTGGTATCACTGCAGGAATGCAAGCAAACTGGTGTAACGATATTCACCTTACGGGTTTTCTTCTGATCGACTACGAGCCGCAGATCGCTGAAGCATGTGACTTCAGAGCAGTTATTAATGATCTCAACGATGAAATGTGGGGAGTTACGTACATCTGGAAAGAAGCAACCAACCAAATGGCTTGCAAAATCATTGAAACAGTCAAAAAGTTTTCAAGTAAGGACGCAGATACGTTTCTTGAACATTTGCACATTCGTGGACACACATTACTCACTCGTGTGTATCCACAGACTGCAGAAGACCAAGCTCTTTGGGACGCCAATGCGGCCCAAAGATTACTCCTGGAAAATTCTGACGTGCAGGGTACCGCCTAAACAAAAACCCGCCTTGCGCATTACGCGAGGCGGATTTCTTTTTGTCTTTTTTACCTCTGGGACCAAGCCTTGCTCTGTCGCACCAACAACTTCCTTGCGTCTTCTGGATGGAGCATGAGGCGCTCTACAATTTTCTCTGCTCGGATTCCTTGTGATGCTTTTACCAAGATCACATCGTTGGGTTCTATCATCTGGAGTAGCTCTTTACCTGCACGGTCAATGTCGTCGTACTGGAAAATATTCTTTTCACTCATGCCGTGATCGAGTGCTCCTGCTGCGATCTTTCGAGAGCGTAGGCCAAGAGTCATCAGGATGTCACACGAGGACGCTGCTAACTCCCCCATTCGTTCATGCTCACGTACTGAGAATTGCCCGAGTTCAAGCATGTCACCGAGCACAATGATCTTCTTCCCATGACCAGTAAGCTCCTTCACGGTCTGTATTGCCTGCTCTGCCGCTGCTGGTGATGAATTATACGTATCATCAAGGATAAATGACCCCTTCTTCCCTTCAACCAGTCGCATACGACCGTTTGGTGGT
>JBLHQB010000024.1:0-11770 GCA_047624725.1 Patiriisocius sp.
TTGACGGGTTGATTTTTATTGCACGAATCAGCGTAAACGCAGAGATACTTAAGCATCATCCTGATATCCAGTTTACTTACGCAAAGGTTAAGATTAGCGTGAGCACACATGAGGCAAAAGGCCTTACAAAACGTGACCTACTGTTAGTACAGCGTATCGAGAACATCTCACAGGCACTGCAGGTGGATAAAGATGAATAACTAATTACCGGTACACTGGTATACTAATCATATTATGGAAGGAACTAGAAACGAACGCGTCGCAATTTTACTTGCATCATACTTTATAGGATTCGTAACAGCCTATATTGCTTTTGGTGTGACTCAACTTGAAGATAATTTTAAATTTGTAGCAACACCCGCTGTACAAACAGCTACTGTGATACAAGCACCAGCAGTGGCACCAGTACCTGCAGCAGAGCAAGGCGTGCGTATAATAAATGATGCAGACGGTCTGTCTGTTGTCGTTGATGGGGAAGTAACACTACTTTCAGTACGTGTCGCAGACCGGTCAGATGCAGAAATGGCGCAGGGAGAACACGTTGCTATTGCAGCGCATGCAGTTGCACCTGATATGCATCAAGTGTATTTCTGTGAAGTTTTGTACACAGGAGCAGATTCATGTTTACCATCTATCTACTCACTTGAAACTGAAATGCTCTATCCAGTAACCGTAGACGGACAACCTGTTGCATTTTCCTCAACAAAAGCGTCATCAGCTTGGGATGCAAACGGAGCACGAACAGTTGACCAATTGCCAAACTAACCTATCAACAACAAGAAAGGTTGACTTCTCACCCATAAATCCTTATTATAGTGCGCACTTGAGTAGGAGAACTTAAGTACGGACATTCTTTGTCCAGCACTATATACCAGGGCTCGTAGCTCACCTGGTAGAGCGCGTCACTTGCACTGACGAGGTAGCAGGTTCAAGTCCTGTCGAGTCCACAATAGCCGGCCCGAAAGCGTATGCTTTCGGGCCGTTGCTATTGTGAGACATCGACAGGACTTGAAAGACGGAGTTCGGGGCCCCTTGGGGCGAACGAGTCGGGTTCGCGAGTACTTAGTAGATTCTGAACGTAGTGAAAGAATATACTTAGTAACTGGCGTTCAAGTCCCGTGATTTATGTTTAGGTTAAAGAGTAAAGTGTTTATACACGTTCTCCTTTAGCTTATTGAAGTCTTGAATAATTGCTTTTGCTTCAAACTTGTCGTTTTTTAAATTATGTTTGTATTTTGAAACACAAAGAATTAGTTCAGCCCTTAATTCAGGAGTGAAGTACAGTGAGTAAAAGAAGGTCTCAAGTTCTTTAAATGCTACAGAAAAATTTTTATTGATGCTTCCGATTAGGTCTAAATAATACTCCCTGTCTAAACTAGTATCGCCCTGCGCAATTTGACGTAAATATTTGTCACACATAGAATGGACCGGCCCATAGCGTTCTAGGGTAGCTCTCTTGGTTTTATCTAGCATATCTATGGCCTCTTTATACTCAGTCTCCTTTTCTTTGAAAGCAAAAGTTTTTCGTGCCCACCAAGCAGTATACAAAGCAGCACAACCTAATAATAAGTTTCCAAGTATTTCAAAACCGACCATAAGACCTCCAAAGAGTTCTTTATGGAGCCCTAGTGGAATAATACAAATACCAGCCAATAGGCCTATGAAAGGATATTTGTATTTAACTAATTTAGTGAAGCGTTTCATGTGCTTACTATAATAGTTTTAATAAAATAAGCACTCTGGACAGATAACAGAGAAGTGTCCCGCTGTGGTCCCTGGCAGCTATAAATGAGTAAACAAAAAACGCGGTCCATAGACCGCGTTTTCTTCACTTCGCAAACAACCCCGTCTGCAGCACAATATGGTCATCCAGATTATCTTCAAGATCCCAGAGTATTGTATATGCACTGAACATAAAAAACGTGTCATCATTAAAACCAGTATCCTGCTTTGCTGATGCTTTCAAAAAAGCAAAGATCGTATCAGATGTTGTTTCAATAAACGCAACGATACTGAAACCTGCAACAGATGAGTCTGCCTCATTCGTACCGTCTTCATAGAGAAGCCGCCGTTGCGTGTTACTAGCTAAACAGGTTACAAGCTCCAGAATCTGTGATTTAGCAAGAGCAGGTCTGTCGTCTAGGAACAGATGATAGACGTTCTTGAGAACTTTAGTAATTTCAGTACCTGTGTATAGTTTGTTATCCGCAGGTAACGTTTCCATAAGGTCAGCGATTGCATCATTCATCAAACCAGTCCTCCATGACTTCTCCTCTAAACATACCACATCACTAGACACTAAAAAAACGCGGCACGTGTGCCGCGTTTTTCACCCTCCATCGTTAGCCTGATGCAACTGCAATGTCTCCTCATCAATCTGGCTACTTACCATCTCTGGCAGGTCAATGAAAAGCGTTAATAAATCAGTGAGTCCCAGTGCAATTCGCTCATCGTACTCTAAACCTTCATCGTCTTGTAGCTGTTCAAGCTTGGTCATCGCGAATACCACAACAATCTCCAAAACTTCGAGTTGTGCGAGTTTAGCAATCGCACGCTCGGCATCCTCAAAATCGTGTACGTTACTGTATACTCGTCGTATTTCATTGGTAGACACAAGTAGTAACTCACGTAAGAACTGTGTAGCATCGTCAATACGAGTGTCGAAGTATAGCCCGACCACTTGGATTAAAAATTCTTTAATTTCTTCACCAGAAATTGGTAAGTCATCAATAAACGGAACTCCAAACTTCTTTGCTAGATCCATAAGATCCTCCTTCCGTAACCTCTCCTCTAAACATACCACAACACCTGCCATCAAGCAGGTGTCTTTCATTACGTATTCCTCAAATCTTTCAACTTCTGCAAACAATCCTCCTCATCCTTCACTGCAACTGTCTCTATAACTCCTACAACGGTCTCATCATTTCCACCAGGGAAGAGCGCATCCCCGTAAAAGAGACAGTCATTCTTATCCCAACCATAATGAGTAATGATCTTATCGATGTTATATCCTTTGTTATATCCCTTCTTAAAGTAATCGAATGTGGTACTGCCACCGATCTTTACTTCTGTCTGATCACATTCATAGGGAACTTTTTCAAGAAGTGCTTTTCTTTTAGCAAAATCACCATCAAACGCCTTCTTCTCGACCACATCGGCATTGTGTCCATATAAACTAAATGAAATTTGTGAACCCCTGTCTTCAAAGAGATCACTCTCATCAGGGACTTTGTGAGTGCATTCTGCCCAGATTGCCTTTGTATGATCTGTTATTTTTTCACGCTGTTCTGGGGTAAGTACTTCACACCAGATCTCACCTTCAGTTTCATGTTCAGTGTGATTACCATTTTGACCCATCTTAAGCACAGAAAGTCCATCCATCTGAAACGCCATTTGCGTATTGTGTGAACCTGAGACAATGATCACATCAATACCATCATCGATGTACTGTTGCAGTGTCTGCTTCATTTCTGGAGTAATCTTGTTCCGAGTAAGCGAAACGGTGCCGTCCATGTCGAAGAAAAGGTGTTTGTATTTCATATGCAAAATAATACCCTAAAACTCACCAAAACGTTACACCTCTATTTTATAGCAGCTGTTCACTTCTTCGTTTTATTTTCTATACATATGTGCTACTATGCAGGCGCAAATAGTGTTGGAGGCGATCTATTGCAAAGAGGCCTAATTTTGGACAATCCTGAGCTTTAAACCAAAGAGAATGGTTTACACCTTTAATTGTCCTGCATTAGCTCTTATCTAGCTAGATTGATGCACCGATACGTTGCAATTACGTATGTTTAACTTAATTAACACAGCACACGCCGCAGGAGAAGGTATTTCAGTACACCTTGATCCTGTTATCGTGACGCACGTTGCAGGTATTCCTATTACTGCAACGCTTATTACGGTGTGGCTGACTATGCTCCTTATGGGAATCTTGGCGTACTTCGCTGGAAAGAACCCAACATTAGTGCCTTCTAAGCTCCAAAGTGCATTTGAGGTGCTTATTGGAGGAGCATACGACTATATTGAAGGTGTGCTAGAGAGTAAGGAGCGTACTGCGAAATATTTCCCGATCATTATGACCATCTTCTTGTTTGTCCTTGCGATGAACTGGGTAGGCCTACTGCCAGGAGTGACTTCAATTGGTATGTATGATGCAGAGAATCATTTCATTCCATTCCTATACCCACCTGCTACTGACCTGAATATCACCATAGCGTTTGCACTTATAGCGTTCTTCACTATTGAAGTTGCTGGTATTATGGCTGTAGGAGCCTGGAAGTATGGAGGGAAGTTCATCAACTTCAGTTCGCCTCTGGCATTCATCATTGGTCTGATTGAGCTTCTTTCAGAACTTGCACGGCTTATCTCCTTCTCATTTCGTCTTTTTGGAAACATATTTGCAGGAAAGACGTTACTACTAGTGGTTATGTTCCTGGCAACACCATATGTGCTGCCAGTACCGTTAATCGCATATGAGTTCTTTGTAGGATTTATCCAGGCGTTTATCTTCGCTATCTTGACGTTGTACTTCATCAAGCTGGCAACAGAGGAGCCACATTAGAATCAGTAGGTAATCATGAACTTGCCTGCAAAGGTTGGTTCGTACTTGCTTATTGATACTCTAAAAAGTATTAATATTATTAACTAACATAAAATTATTATGACACCAGAAATGGAATTTGCGATGGAAGCGGCAACAATGAGTGCTGATTCAATCAAAGCTATCGCTATGGCACTAGCTGCAGGTTTGGGTGTATTCGGTCCAGGAATTGGAATCGGTATGCTTGTATCTAAGGCACTAGAAGCTATCGGACGTAACCCTGAAGCTGCAGGACAGATTCAGGCAACTATGTTTATCGGTATCGCTTTCGTAGAAGCACTTGCAATTTTCGCACTTGTAGTTGCATTCGTTATTAAATTTGCCTAGTGAGCACAGACTGGCACTACCTGCTTTGTCGTAAACGAATTTAAGCACTCACCGTATAGACATACGACTCGGACTAAAATTCGTTTACTCCGCGCATCTAGTACCATCTGAACTCTCTATGCTAAATTTAATTTAGACTTGAAATTATTATGGATCAACTAATACAAGCATTCGGTATTGACGTAAAACTCATTATCATTCAACTTCTCAACTTTGGAATCCTCCTTGGGCTTCTTGTGTATTTCCTATACAAGCCACTACTTAAAGTATTGGCAGCACGTGAGGAAAAAATTGCACAAGGTATCAAGGATGCTGAATCAGCTGCAGCAGCGAAAGCCACTGCGGACGAGGAAAAGAAAGGAATCCTTTCAATGGCACACAAAAATGCTGAAGAAGTTGGTGCTAAAGCTAAGAACTACGCTGATGAGAAAGCTGGAGAAATTGCAGCAGAAGCTCAAACTAAGGCAGAAAGCATCATTAAAAATGCAGAAGCTAAAAGTGTAGAGATGAAAGAACAAGCTCGTAAGGACAGTGAGGCGGAAATCGCAAAGTTGGCCGTACTAGCCGCAGAGAAAGTATTGAAAGCATAAGCTTTTAATAAACATCATTATGAAAAATCACTACATCAACGCAACACTCTCAATAATCCAATCAGGATCTGACCCGCAGTCAGTACTGGATGGATTGCAGAAGAGTATGCAAAGCAAAGGACACGAGCGGTTATACGCATCGGTGCTTCGTGGCGTGGTACGTGTACTTGAAACAAAGAAGGATAGTACACATGCGACAGTTGTTGTGGCTACAGAAGCTGATGTAACAAAATATGCGTCTGTTATTACAGATACCTTGACATCACTCGATGCGGGATCTGATTTTTCAACAAAGATTGATGAGACCATCGTTGGCGGTGTTATTGTGAAGAGCAATAATGTCGTTGTAGATCGTAGTTTCAAAACTGCGTTAACAAACCTTTACCGAGCAACCTTAAAATAAAATTAGGGGTCGGACCCCTAATTTTAATGGAAGTTCAAATCATTACTAAATACTATTTACTAAATTATGAGTACAGCAATAATCGACAGAATCAAAAAGGAAATCGAGAATCTCGATACTAACGCACAACCTGAAGAGGTAGGTGTAGTAACAACCGTAGGAGACGGAATTGCAGAAATCGACGGGCTTAAGAAAGCTCAGATGATGGAAATGATCGTGTTTGACGACGGTGAAGGAAAATCACTTGAGGAAACACTCGCAAATGAAGATGCTCTGTACGGTCTTGTTTTGAACCTTGAAGAGGATGCTGTAAAAGTAGTAGTGCTTGGTGAAGCATCACGTGTGCGCGAAGGTATGCAAGTACGACGAACCAACAAACTACTTTCAATTCCTGTAGGGGAAAAGATTGTAGGACGTGTAATCTCTCCACTTGGAGAAATGATTGATGGTAAAGGATCAATCGAGACAGACCGTGACATGCCAATTGAGCGTGTTGCATACGGTGTAATGGAGCGTTCTGCGGTGAACGAGCCAATTCACACAGGTATCAAGGCGATCGACTCTATGATCCCCGTAGGACGAGGTCAGCGTGAGTTGATCATTGGTGACCGACAGACAGGGAAGACGACTGTGGCAATCGACACAATCATCAACCAGAAGTACGAACCTGCGGACAAGCGACCTATTTGTATTTATGTAGCTATTGGTCAGAAGCGATCAAAGACTGCAACAATCATGGCTAAGCTTGAAGAAGCAGGGGCAATGGAGTACACGACTATCATCGCGACATCAGCCTCAGAAGCTTCACCACTACTGTTCCTTGCACCATTCGCAGGAATGGCTGTTGGAGAGTACTTTATGGAGCAAGGACGAGATGTACTTGTTGTATTAGATGACCTTAGTAAGCACGCAAACGCGTACCGACAGATGTCACTACTACTACGACGACCTCCAGGACGAGAAGCATACCCAGGAGATATCTTCTACCTCCACTCACGTCTACTAGAACGATCAGCAAAGCTATCGGCTGAGCTTGGAAGTGGTTCTATTACAGCACTACCGATTATTGAGACACAAGAAGGTGATGTGTCAGCATACATCCCAACAAACGTGATCTCAATTACTGATGGGCAGATCTTCCTCGATGGAGACCTCTTCAACAAGGGAATTCGTCCAGCGTTAGACGTAGGTATTTCAGTATCACGAGTAGGATCTGCTGCGCAAACAAAAGCTATGAAGAAGGTGTCTGGAAAGATCCGTCTAGAACTTGCACAGTTCCGAGAGCTTGAAGCGTTTATGCAGTTCGCATCTGATCTTGATGATGATACGAAGGCTCGTATTGATTCAGGACGAAAGTACGTAGAACTTCTAAAGCAGAAGCAAAACGAACCGGTGCCTTTCTACAAGCAAGCAGTTTCAATTTATGCTGCAAACGCAGGTATCTTTGAAGGTGCGGCTGTAGAGGACACGCAGAAAATCGAAGCTTCATTCCTTGAGTTTATAGAACGAGATCGAAAGTCTGTAATGGACGCAATTGAAACAGGGCGCGAACTCACTGAAGACGTGGTTACTGGTCTTGATAAGGCAATTGTAGACTACAAAGAAGCACACGCAGCGAACTACGAAGTAGTCGCATAAATTCAATATGGCACTCAAGCAAGTTAAAAACAAAATAGTTTCTACCCAGAAGACGGGAAAAGTAACAAAGGCAATGGAGTCTGTGTCTGCAGTTAAGATGCGTAAGAGCCAACAGCGAGCATTCGCCGGGCGCCCATACGTGCATGCTGCGCTACGGATCTTAAGTCGACTTTCTGATTCACAAGACGGCTTAAATCATCCACTAGCACAAGTACGTGCTGAAGGTAAACAGCTTTTGGTGATTGTAACGTCTGACAAAGGTCTTGCTGGTGCAGTAAACAGTTCTGTCCTCAAGCGTGCAATGCAAGCTTTCGAGAACAATTCTGATACTGATGTGGTAGCTATTGGACGCAAAGCTCTTGAGTTTGCAAAGCGTGAAGGTAAAGAAGTCGTTAGTGAATACACAAATGTATCTGACGAAGTTACACTTGAAGACATCCAGTCAATCACTTCAACAATCATGGATAGTTACACAAGTGGTACGTACTCAAACGTAGCAGTTATCTACCAGAACTTCCTTTCAACATTCGAGCAAGAGCCAGTACGAGGAGAGATTCTACCTCTTAAAACGGAAGAGATCGTGAAAGTTATGGGTGGAATCAAGCCTAAGACAGGAAAATTTAGCGACAACACGTCAGAACAAGACGGTAAAATCATCTACACTGTTGAACCATCAGCTGAAGAAGTGCTTAATACACTCATTCCGCAGCTGGTTCAAATCATGTTGTATCACGCGTTGCTAGAAAGTAAGGCATCAGAGCACTCATCACGTATGGTTGCGATGAAGAATGCAACAGACAAATCTAAAGAAGTAGTAAAGGCACTCACACTTGTATACAACAAGCAGCGTCAAGCAGCGATTACCGCAGAGGTATCTGAAATCTCTGGAGGTATCGAAGCCATGAAATAATTTTATTGACAGAACTTGAACTGCACTCAGTCAAATCATTCATGAGATGAAATAGATCAATTATTAAAGAGTCAAAATTATTAAAGAAATTATTATGAAAACAGGAACAATTACACAAATTATCGGCCCTATTGTAGACGTACATTTCCCTGATGGCGTTGCTGCTATTGAGAATGCGCTTACCGTTGTGCGTAACGATGGTGAGATTCTCACACTTGAAGTTGCACAGCACGTGGGACTTGATCGAGTACGAACTATCGCTATGCAGGACACGCAAGGTCTTGAGCGTGGCATGGAGGTGAAGGACTCAGGAGAGCCTATCTCAGTTCCTGTTGGAGAAGAAACACTCGGACGACTCTTTAACGTTCTTGGGCAGACTCTTGACTCTGGAGCGTCTCTTGAAAAGGTACCAACGCGTGGTATTCACCAAAGTGCACCTGCATTTGTGGAGCAAGCTACTTCAACTGAAGTATTTGAAACAGGTATTAAGTCTGTTGATCTTCTTGCACCCTTCATTAAGGGAGGTAAGGTGGGACTTTTCGGTGGAGCGGGAGTAGGAAAGACTGTTCTTATCCAAGAGCTCATCCACAACGTAGCGTCTGAACATGGGGGATACTCGGTATTCGCTGGTGTAGGAGAACGTGTACGTGAAGGGAACGACCTCTATCATGAAATGAAGGACTCTGGTGTACTTGCAAAGACTGCACTTGTATTTGGACAAATGAACGAAGTACCAGGAGCACGAGCACGTGTAGGACTCACTGGTCTTACAATGGCAGAATCACTTCGTGACTCTGAAGGAGGTAAGGACGTTCTGTTCTTCATGGACAACGTATTTCGATTCACGCAAGCTGGTCAGGAGGTATCATCACTACTAGGACGTGTATCGTCTGCAGTAGGGTACCAACCAACACTTGCTGAAGAAATGGGGAAGATGCAGGAGCGTATTACTTCTACGAAGAAGGGTTCAATTACTTCTGTACAGGCGGTGTACGTACCTGCTGATGACCTTACTGACCCGGCACCAGCAACAACATTCTCGCACTTGGACTCAACGGTAGTACTTTCGCGACAACTCGCATCACTTGGTATCTACCCAGCAATCGACCCGCTTGAATCTAACTCAACTGCACTTGACCCAACAATCGTTGGTGAAGAACACTATCGAGTTGCACAAGGTGTTAAGTTGATCCTACAACGATACAAAGACCTTCAGGACATTATCGCGATTCTTGGTATTGAAGAGCTGTCTGAAGACGACAAGCAAGCAGTATACCGAGCACGTAAGATCCAAAAGTTCCTCTCACAACCATTCTCAGTAGCTGAGATCTTTACTGGAGCAAAAGGGAAGTATGTAGGACTGGCTGACACCGTTCGAGCATTCGGAGAAATTCTAGATGGTAAGCACGACGAGAAGGGGGAACAAGACTTCTACATGAAGGGAAGTATTGATGAGGTCGTAGCTAAAGCTGAATAATGGAGTTCAAAAAACTAGGGAACACGGATATTGATGTCTCTACAATCTGCCTAGGTTCTATGACGTGGGGAGAACAGAATACTGAAGCTGACGCACACGAGCAACTTGAGTATGCTATTTCTGAGGGTGTTAACTTCATTGATACTGCGGAAATTTACCCTGTTCACATCAAGGAAGAGACACAAGGACGCACTGAGTCATACATAGGTAACTTTCTGCAGAAGCGAGGGAAGCGAGATGACCTCATCATTGCCTCTAAAGTAGTTGGGCGCCTTGAGCACCGAACCGATTTACGTGGTGAACCTTGTCGTGGCTCTAAAAAGCAGATCCTTGCAGCAGTTGATACGAGTCTGGCTCGTCTACAAACTGACTATATCGATCTCTATCAGCTCCACTGGCCTGACCGAAAGACTAACTTCTTCGGAGGTGTGTATTACGAACACGAGCCATACGATGAAGAAATCGAAATGGAGGAACAGCTTGATGCAATGAAAGATCTTATTGCTGCAGGTAAAATTCGCCACGTAGGTCTTTCAAATGAAACACCATGGGGAATCATGCATGCACTTGAGCTGAGTCGAACTAAAGGTCTTCCACGGATTCAGACAGTACAAAACCCATACAACTTCATTCAGCGAACATGGGATGTTGGGTGTTCTGAGGTAGCGATTCGTGAAAATGTAGGACTACTAGCATATTCACCACTTGCTGGTGGAGTACTCTCGGGAAAATACCGTAACGGGCAGAACCCAGAAGGATCACGTAAGCTACATTTTCCAAACCAGAGCGAATCACGATATCACTGCGAACGTGCGTACGTAGTGGTAGAAAAGTACGCAAAACTCGCTGAAGACAACAACATGGATCTTGCGACGCTGTCACTTGCTTATGTAAACCAACATCCATCATTAAGTGCTAATATTATTGGTGCAACGACAATGGAACAACTAAAGACTAATATTGCGAGTATCGATACAAAACTAAGCCCTGAGGTGCTTGCCGAAGTACGAAGCATCTTCTTCGAAGACTCAGTTCCGTTTAACTTAGGAACCTGGAATTAATTCAAATATTATGGCTGAATCAAAACTATTACAACTCACTCTCTCACGTGTAGACGGACCCATCTTTGATGGGGAAGTTACTGCAGTGTCAGCACCTGGAATAGAGGGAGACATGCAAATTCTTGCAAATCACTCGTCACTCATCTCTCCACTGAAGAAAGGAACAGTCACAATCAAAAAAGCAGACGGAGAAACAGAAATGCACGAAATTGAGTCAGGAACACTAGAGATCAGTAACAACCACGCAACGATTCTTATATAATAAGTATAAGTACAAAATACGGCTATAAGTTCGAGTACGGATCTCGAACTTATAGCCGTATTTTAGTTACACTCATTTTCTTTACGTAGATTTTTAATTATTTCCAAAATTTCATAATTCTGACATGAGTACGGATCTCGAACAAGAGGATGGTCTAAGTTGAAACCACTACGATATAGCTTTTTATCCGTAATAGTATGCACAAGCTGATTATGACCCACATATGCGATGACTTGCCTTAAGTTTTGATCAGTTTTGATCCAATTTGACTTAAAAGGGCCCTGAAATAAGACACCACTTCGCTTATACGTTTTATTGAAAAACATTGTATAACTGATACTCAAACGTTGCATAAATTTTGAAATACCGTTTTCAACATTTTCTTGCAAAACAAGGTGGAAATGATTTGGTAATAAAGAATATGCTAATAGTTCAACGATTTTCTCTCCGTGTGGACCATGTTGCTGCAGACGTAACTTACCTAGAGCCTCAGTGG
>JBLHQB010000025.1:0-11316 GCA_047624725.1 Patiriisocius sp.
GCTTGCGAAGATGAACTCGTTGTTGGGACTTGCAGAACCAACAACTGAACAGCAACAAGCATTCCAGAGCGCTGCGGCAAACGGAGTAAACGCAGCACAGCTTGCAGTAGACACTGACCCAACAAATCCGTTAAATCATTCAACACTTGGGTCTGTATACAGTCTGCTTGCAGCAGCGGGAGTAGAAGGAGCAGGAGACCGAGCAAAAGAAGCATTTGCAGCAGCTCGATCATTTGATCCAACAAACCCATCATACTCACTACTTGAAGCACAACTCTCTTCACGAGTGGGTGACCTCGAAGGAGCACGAACTTCAGCAATTGCTGCAGTACAACTTAAGCAGAACTACACTGATGCACTATTCTTCCTAACACAGTTAGATATCGCATCAGGAAATGTTGCAGACGCAATCACAACCACCCGAGCAATCATTTCACTTGAACCAAATAATCCAGCGCGATACTACCAGCTTGGAGTACTTGAATCTTCAGCAGAAAACCTCGAAGGAGCAATCGCAGCATTCTCTCGAGCAGTGGTACTCGATCCTAATTACGCAAACGCACGATACTTCCTAGGACTCGCACTCATCCAAGACGGGCAAACTGATGCAGCGCTTGAACAGATGAAGGTAGTACTCACACTCAACCCAGAAAATACGGACATCGCAGGATTAGTAGCACAGCTTGAAAGCGGAGAAACATTCGACGCTCCACAAACAGCGACTGAAACAATCGCAGAACCTGAAGCTGTTTCAGGAGATGACGAAAGTGTGACGACCACTGGAGCATCGGACACACCGTTAGTGAGTACCGTGAACACGGCACCAAGTGACTCAGAAGATGCAGAAGAAGTAACTGAAGTAATCGAAGAACCTGTTGTTGAAGAAGTAAACTAATCAGCATATGGTGAAGCGGATGATTAAAATGATGTATAAAGAAGTACGCGGCCTGCATCAGGCCGCGTATGTTCTTGCATTGTTCGCATTCGGTTCACAGCTGCTCGCGTTGGTACGTGACAGAATGCTCGCACACCAATTTGGTGCAGGCATCGAGCTCGATATATATTACGCTGCATTCCGTATCCCAGACTTGTTGTACGTACTATTTGCCTCGACGTTGTCGGTGTACGTACTGATTCCGTTTGTAGTGTCGCGTATCAACAATGGTGATGCCTCACAGGCACGTCTGTTGCTTGGACAAGTCTTCTCACTGTTTCTTATTTTCTACACTGTCCTTGCAGCTGTTGTATTTGTGCTCGCACCATACATTGTCCCTGTGTTATTCCCTGGAATGATAGAGCAGGTGCCAGAGATCACCGCGGTCTTGCGTGTGCTGTTGCTCCAGCCATTACTGCTAGGTGTATCAAGTCTCTTCGGAGTAATCACACAGATCGGGCACCGGTTTGTGCTGTACGCAATTAGCCCATTAATTTATAACCTCGGTATTATCCTAGGTATCGTATTCTTGTACCCAAGCATGGGTGTTGCCGGTATTGCGTGGGGAGTAGTTGCGGGGGCAGTAGGACACATGCTTGTACAACTCCCGCTGGTGCGTAGTAGTGATCTCTCGTTTGGCGTAGTGACTAATATCGACTGGGCACTCATGCGATCGATACTTACTGTATCAATTCCTCGCGCGATGACACTGGCCATGCATCAGATTGTTCTGTTGGTGCTCGTGAGTATTGCTAGCTTGATGGCAGTAGGTTCTGTGGCGGTGTTTCAATTTGCGTACAACCTCCAGTCAGTACCATTAGCAATCATTGGTGCGAGTTACTCAATTGCGGCATTCCCATTGCTCGCTGACCTCTATGCACAAAAGAAAATGGATGCGTTCCGGATTCATATCGTCACCGCACTTCGTCATATCATTTTCTGGTCAGTACCGGTGATTGGTTTAGTAATCGTGTTACGTGCACAGATGGTGCGTGTGGTTCTTGGAAGTGGAGCATTCGATTGGGGAGACACGCGGCTTACTGCAGCAGTCTTGGCACTCCTGTGTATTTCATTATTTGCTCAGGCAGTTAACCTGCTCTTGGTTCGTGTGTTTTATGCTGGAGGGTATACCAAGATTCCTTTCTTCGTGACACTCTTTGGTTCAGTAAGTGCGATTGTTTTTTCATACTCACTATACGCATGGTATATCGCTTCACCAGGGGCGCATGCAGGAATTGGTGCATTGATGCGCACTAATGCAGTAGCAGGGTCTGAGGTCCTTACTATTGCAGCTGCATACAGCGCAGCAATCATTCTACAGGTGATTGTACTCATGATTGTTGCGGTGCGAACCTTCAGTCTTGATACCTCATGGATTCCATTACACGCGTTCCGGTCAATTGCTGCGGCAGTAATCGGAGGGTTCTGCGCATACACGGCACTGAACTTCTTTATCTTCGGTATTGATGAAGAGACATTTATTGGTATTTTCCTACAAGGATTTATGGGAGCACTGGCCGGTATCCTTGGTGTTATTTCCACATACTACGTTGTACGCTCACCTGAGTTATCTGAGGTGTACAAATCATTCCGCGGAAGAATGTTTAAGCCAGAACTGATAGCTACTGAGGACGAGGTTTTATAGCACATACTAGTCATTTTTCTTTGCGCTCTTAGGGTGTTTAAGGTATTGTACGCACAATATATGTCTAAACAAATACGTAATTTCTCTATAATCGCGCACATCGATCACGGTAAGTCGACGCTTTCTGATCGTATGCTCGAAGAGACAGGAACAGTGGAAGCTCGGAAGATGCAAAACCAGGTTTTAGACTCCATGGATCTTGAGCGTGAGCGAGGGATCACTATCAAAATGCAGCCGGCGCGCATGGAGTACAAGAAGGGTGACATTGCATACGAACTCAACCTCATTGATACACCAGGACACATCGACTTTTCATATGAAGTATCACGAGCACTTAACGCGGTTGAGGGCGTATTACTCTTAGTAGATAGTACACAGGGTGTGCAAGCACAGACACTGAGTGTTCTGCAGATGGCTAAAGACTTGAAGCTTAAGATTATTCCGGTGCTGACCAAGGTGGATGTACCCTACGCACGCATCGACGAAGTGTCCGAAGACCTTATCAATTTGCTTGGGTGTGAGCTTGAGGAGATTCTGTGTGCATCAGGAAAAACAGGTGAAGGTGTCCCTGAACTTCTGGACGCTATTTGCGAACGAATCCCTGCACCGAATGTGTCAGGATCAAACGAGTATCGAGGGCTTATCTTCGATTTTCAATACTCAAACCACCGCGGTATTATCGTCTACCAGCGTGTATTTGATGGCCAGGTGAAGAAAGGGGACAAACTGAAGTTTGCGATCAGTGGTAAGTCATTTCAGGCTCTTGAGGTGGGTATGTTGGCGCCAGAAGAGGTTCCAACTGACCTCTTGACTGAAGGTGAGATCGGATACATCGTAACGGGTATTAAAGAACCAGGAGTTGCTGCAGTAGGAGACACACTGATGTTTGAAAAGAGTACCGTTGCGGCGCTCCCTGGATATCAAAAAGCACACCCCGTAGTGTGGGCGTCAGTATTCCCTGAAAGTCAGGATGACTTCACGATGTTGCGACAGGCACTTGATCGACTCCAGCTTTCTGACTCATCGCTTTCATACGAAGAAGAGTCTTCTGGAGTATTAGGCCGCGGATTCCGATGTGGATTCCTTGGGATGCTTCACTTAGAGATTATTACTGAGCGACTACGTCGCGAGTTTAATGTTGAACTTGTGATCACTTCACCATCTATTTCATACGAGATCACGCACGACGACGGCACTATTGAAGAAATATACGCAGCATCACGTTTCCCTGATCATGGAGCAAAGGTATCAATCCGTGAGCCGTGGATTCTTGGTCAGATTATCTTGCCACCAGATTATGTCGGAAACATCATGACTCTTTTGTTTGATCATGAGTCTGGAGTAATCGACACCGAAGTACTCGGAGACGGCCGTAACCTTCTGACGATTGAAATGCCACTGCGAGAACTTATGCGTGGGTTCTTCGATAAGCTAAAGAATGCATCAAGTGGCTACGCATCACTTTCGTACGAAATCGCAGAAATGCGTACTGCGCACGTCGCGCGCCTTGATGTATTAGTTGCTGAAGAAGTGGTGCCCGCATTCTCACGAGTAGTAGGAATGGCACGAGCAGAGTTTGATGCGAAAGCAGTGGTAGAAAAGTTATACAAAACAATGCCACGACAACAGTTTGTCACCAAGCTACAAGCAAAGGTTCTTGGAAAAATTATCGCCTCACGATCACTCTCTGCAATCCGAAAGGATGTAACCGCCGGACTCTATGGAGGAGACGTTTCTCGTAAGAACAAACTCTTGGACAAACAGAAGAAAGGCAAGAAGAAGGCGCTGGCGAGAGGGACAGGGAATGTACATATACCACCCGACGTATTCATGAAGATGATCAAAGACGATTAGACTGGCAAAATCACTTCAACTACTGCGTTGAGTTTCAAAAAATAATCCTCACCGTACAAACGTACGACTCGGATGATTTTCATCACTCGCCTTGTATTTAAAGCAATTTAGCCAGTCTAATGAGATGTTGAGAGTAAGGTAGCTATGTCGTCTTTGCGAGCCTCAGCGCGGCAATCCAGGGAATACAAAACACCGACGCCTTTGGCGTCGGTGTTTTGTTTGAGTTTAGTCTGTGTGAGTTATTAGTATCCACCACCATGTCCTCCTAGGAGAGAAACTCCTCCTGAGTATGCAAAAATCATACTAAATACAATCAGAGATGCGATAACGACCCAGATCCATTTCATTGCTTTTTTAGTTCGTTTGTCATACATGAAGCTCATAGTGTGTACGTTGATTAATCTATAAAGTGCTAAAATAATAGCATAAAAAATACAGGTCCATGCAATTCGGCAAGAAAAACAACTACAAAGCATACATCTACTCCCGCCCGGTGATTTTAGTGTTGCTGATTATCGTAGTTGCGTTAGGTGTCAGTGTCTTTGAACGCTACACCGTAGAGCGTGAGATGTCTGATCGGCGTGAGCACTCGGAAGCAGAGCTTGATCGATTGGATGATAGAAAAGTACAGCTAGAAAACCGGGTAGAGTATCTTGAAGGTGAGCGGGGGATTGAGGAAGAGATCCGTAAGAATTTTGACGTTGCACGTGAAGGTGAGCAGGTGATTATCCTTGTGGGTGAAGACGAGCAAGAAATCCAGATAGTTTCCGCAGCAATCCCCGAAGCACCTTGGTACCTCTTCTGGAGATAGTCTCGCACTTTTAAATCGTGGTGGTATAATTGTCGTTATGGATAAAACAGTAACAATTTACAGTACTCCAGTTTGTCATTTCTGCCAGGCTGCGAAGGAATATTTTAAAGATAATAACGTAGAATATACAGAAATTGACGTCGCAACAGACCAAGAAAAGCGACAAGAAATGATCGAAATGACTGGGCAAATGGGAGTACCAGTGATTCGCATCGGGGATGATGTAGTTGTGGGGTTTGATGAAGCGAAAGTAGGAGAGCTATTGGCTGCATAGTCTTTGCAAGAAATTGAACAATAGAATTCTATATATAAAAACAAGGAACAACTAGTTCCTTGTTTTTATATATCATTAATCAATCACGTACTTCTCACTCCCGCTTTATTCCCAATGAACTACCATAAATACAGCGATCAATCGCTATAGTTTGAATCATCTCGTGAGCGTCTAGCATTTTGTGCTCTTGCTAGGAGTCGAACCTAGATCTAGCCATTAGGAGCGGCTTGTTCTATCCATTGAACTACAAGAGCGTGTTCGGGAACTACTGTATCATATTTTGAGAATATCTTTGAAATACGGACATATTGGGTGATATACTATCCCTATGGAAAGTGATATTGAAACAAACGAGCATAAAGTATTACAGCGAGCGTTGGAGAAAAATTCTGAATTGCTTGAGGAGAATAACCAGTTGCTTAAGAAGATTCATCGTAATGGTCTATGGGCATTTTGGATTCGGATTATCTGGTACGTGGTATTGATCGGTCTACCGTTCGCATTATATTTCTATGTATTAGAACCGTACTTTACTGCACTAGGCTCATCGTATGACGTCTTCCGTGCAGGAATAAACGAGATCCCAGGACTCAAACAATTGACCGAATGGATGTCCGCAGGAAAGGGGAACTAGAAGTATTGAAAAAAATCAAGAAACAGGTACAATAGCACCCACGCACAACGCGTACGCTTGGGTAGCTCAGTTGGTAGAGCATTCGATTGAAGCTCGAAGGGTCGGCGGTTCAAGCCCGCCCCCAAGCACATATAAGAAAACATGGTTCTCAGGAACCGTGTTTTCTTATATGTGCTTGGGAGGAAGAGGTTGGTACCTCTTCCGGGGCGGGCTTGAAAGGCGGAGTCATGTCGCGCGGAGTTTACGGGCACGTCAGACGAGCCGTGATCAAAGGTGCTTACTAGAATTGGAGCGTCAGCGAAAGTTATAGTTAGTAACCTGGGACCAAGCCCGCCCCAGTGCATAACCCACTAGACATCAAATCTCCACAGAGTACAATAAACTCAATGAAACTCACTCACACAATCCAGACTTGGAGCAGCTTCACATCCTGCACGCTTAAAATCGCACCACAAGGCGCCTTTTAAGCATTTGTTACTCTCTTTCAACCTCTTCTTAAAAATCGCCTCCTGAGGCGATTTTCTTATCGTGTCAGGAGGTTCCTTTTGAGGAGAAAATCAAACAGTTTTGTTTTTCTCTGATTTCCATGAAGTGGAAAATACCGATATTTATGAGGTATTAAACGGGACTTTAAGTTGCAAAATCTGTTGACTCAGAATGTTCTTTAGAAGGAGAGTGATCATGCTTGATCAAATACAGACACCAGTACAAATACTGCTAAAGCTCATCGAAGCAGAACTCCTTGCTCTTCTTGAGGAGAAGGTGGCGTTCTATCAGCTTCGTGAAAAAGTGCGTGAGATTGCACTGTTGCACCCCGACTACATTATCTGGTCACCAGATTTGATTGATAGGGAAGCAGTAACTGATATCTGGGACAAGTCATGGAATCGCTTAGGCTCCGTGTCTGTCCCCGCTACGCAGGAGATGATCGATGCGCCGATGTGGTAAACAAAAAGACCGATTCAAACGAATCGGTCTTTTCTTTATTTATGCACCTTTGTCTTCACCTTCAGTCTCGTACTTCGATCTTTATCAACCTTCGGTAGTCGAATCTCAAGAAGTCCATGCTTCTCTTGTGCGTCAGCTTCATCAATCAATACTTCTTCTGGCAGGAGGAGTGTTCGGGTGAATGATCCCCAGAAAAGTTCACGGTGGTAGTAGTCTTCGTCAGTTGCTTCTTGATACTCTTCACGGATTCCTTTGATGGTCACCATGTCTCGCGTAATCGCAATATCTAAATCGTCAGGAGATACACCAGCCACGAGTGCCCGGATAACAACCGCATCCCCCGTGTGATACATATCTACAGGGAGTTCACCCTCCTGCATTTCTTCAGGAGCTTCTTCTTCATGACCATGGAATTCAGACTCTTCGTCCTCGTAGTGTTTTACTGAAACGTCATCATCCTCGCCAAATTCATGATCGTCATCCAGGACGTCATCGTATTCGGTATTGTTGCTGACTGATCCTGTCAGTCGTTCTAGAAATGATAGTTTTTTCATAATGATGTGTATTGATGAGCTGGGTTATGGCGTGCTTCTATTAGTTTAACCTTTTCGAAGATTAAAAGGAGGACAATTATGCCCATCCAGACAAAGAGGAAGACGCCTAAAATAGTTTCTCCGCTTGAGTCCATTATAAAAAAGTTAAACAAAGCATGCAACACAATGGCAATGAACAACCCAAGGGTCCCGAACGCGAGTTTCATGCGGTTGCTCTTATAGTATGCCAGAGCGAGGAATGCTCCTACTGTCCCAGAAGCTAGTACGTGCAGGAGTGTAGCTCCTAAGAACCGGAGTTTCCCGGTAGTAAGTGTCTTCACGACGTCACCCGAGGCAATAGGGTCGAATATAAACAACGCGTTCTCTAGCGCCGCGAACCCAAGTGCGATAGTAACCATATAGATAATAAGATCAATAGGCTCATCAACCGCTCTGTTCCAGAGGATGAGGATGAGTGCTGCTGCGTACTTGAGTACTTCCTCGATGATCACCCATGCAAAAATAAGATTGTCTCCCGAGTACATCTCAATCGCTAAGCGTTGCAAGGGGAGTGCAAGAGGCACAACCATCATTCCACCAATAAATGCCAGTGCAATTAAGAGATAGGGCTCAGGCCGCTCTTTGTCTTCACGCAGCCAAAACCATAGCCAAAACAACGCAGGTATAAGTCCGCCTACAAAAGCTATCGCAAACTGCGTTGATTCCATTGTGATTAGTATATCAAGAGAAAAGCGCGAACAGGTGTTCGCGCTTTAACAAGTCGGTGTGTTAGTCCATCATCATTGCTATTGCATAATGTTCTGGATCAAACCTTCTTGTGATGGTCAAAACAGCGTGCGTGTCGTCAATGACCGTTGTGCAGGATTGTCCCGAAAGGGACTCTGGTGTTGTGATCATACCTCCAAAAGAATGTGTTGGACCATTATAGTGAAAATTTCCCGATACTCGAATAACTTCGCCACGCTGGTCCGTTCCTTCAAGTAGGTGTCTTGTGCTGTTGACATGTTGCAAGTCAAATCTGCTGCTGTCCATACTATCTTTCCTCTTTGTTACCTATCTAGAAACATACTATTTATTTTTCTTATATCAACAAAGGCGCATCAAGATGATCTGCCTAGGGCTATTTTATGTATTTCAAGGGACTTCTGGTGGAACTCTTTTTAATTTCTTCAGCAAGAATTAAGTGTGGAGAACCATCATTCATGTCGATGCTTAGTTTATATCCATACGAAGTAGGTTCTCTTAAAACAAGAGTCCCTGTTTTGCTCCTGTCCCCAATTGATATCACGATTCTCAATGTCTGGAGACAGATTTCACCTGCTTTAATGTTCATCCGCCTCACCTTTGTTGCTTCTGCGGGTACCATACCAATCTGACTTAAATACGTCAAACAAAACACCGTACCAAAGGCACGGGGTTTTGTTTGTTCCTATACAATCGGCCAACTCTCTACCATTAGTATATCTTGCTCCTTCATCTCCTTGGGCAATTCCTGCCAGATAGTTTCTGTTACAAACGGCATGAACGGATGGAGGATTTTTAATGAGGTAACTAAGTACTCAGTAAGGAGTCGTTGTCGTGATGCTCGTACCGAAGCATCTTCTGAAGCAAGTAGTGGTTTCGATTCTTCAATCAGTGTACTTGCGAAGTAGTCCCAGACGAAGTGATATACATTCTCTGCGGCCATATCGAATCGATCGTCGTCCATCTGCTTAGTGATTTCAGTTACGCGCGCAATCAGATGCTCCTGGATGTTCTTTGCGTCTTCATCGTTAAATATTGTGTCTGCTGACATGTCGCTTGTAGCATCAAGCGTAAACCGCGTGATGTTCCAAATCTTATTTGCAAACTTCTTATATGCATTTACTTTATCCGGATCGAGGTTCATATCACTACCAGGTGTGTTGTTCACCATAAGTCCCATACGTAGTGCATCAGTACCAAAACGGTCTTGGATCTCGCTTGGTGCGATCACATTACCTTTAGACTTACTCATCTTCACCCCTTTCTTATCGCGCACCATTCCGTGGAGATAAATTTTCTTAAACGGCACTTCACCTGTCCGGTAGATGCCAAGCATGATCATACGTGCAACCCAGAAGAAGATAATATCTTTCCCCGTTTCCATCACTGAAGTAGGGTAGTACTCTTTGAAATCATCACCATTAGGATAGTCAGTGGTAGCAAGTGGCCATTGTCCTGAAGAGAACCATGTATCGAATGTGTCAGGATCTTGCATTACTGCGCCATCACACTTTGTACAGGTCTTGATTGCATCATCAAGGTCCACCATCCCGTGTCCGCAATCAGTACAAACTTTAGCGGGAATAGGAATACCCCATGCAATTTGTCGTGAGATGTTCCAATCTTCAATATTCTCTAGCCAGTGCTTGAATACACGTTCATCACGCTCACTCACAAACGTCACTTCTTTGTTTGCAGCGGCTTCCAGAGCCTTTTCTGCAAGTGGCTTTGTTTTCACAAACCACTGTTCACGAATCTGTGGTTCAATTTCTCGCATGCATTTATAGCAGCAGGGAACAGCATGTTCGTACTTTTCATCAATTTTTACCAAGAGTCCCTTTGCATCAAGCTTCTGCACGATCTTCTCACGTGCTTCGCTAATTGGCATGCCTGCAAACTCATCAGCAATCGGTAGTAACTTCCCACGCCAGTCGATGATTTGCTCGTAGTCCAGGTCATGGCGCTTCGCGATATCGAAGTCGATCCCCGAGTGCCATGGTGTAATAGTCATCACACCAGATCCCATTTCAGGATTCCCTGCCTCATCCTTGATGACCGTTGCAGTAATAGGTCCGTTGATCCATTCAAGTTCGATTTGCTGTCCGTGTTCGTATTCCGCATATCGTTCATCGTCCGGGTGCATCACCACGTACTTATCACCAAACTTTGTTTCAGGCCGAGCCGTTCCAATTACAAATGGTCCGTATTGGAAGTAGTAGAACTTTGAAGTGCGTTGCTCGTGTTCAGTTTCAAGGTTCACCAGTGATGTCTGATGCTTTGGGCACCAGTTTACCGTACGCTTTCCACGGTAGAGTAGTCCATCGTCTTCAAGTTGTTTGAAGGTGTTGTGCACGGTTTTAATTACTCGGTCATCCAGAGTAAATAGTTCACGACTCCAGTCGCAAGAAGCTCCGAGTGATCGTACTTGGTCTTCCATGATAGCCTTATTTTCCTGTACGAAATCCCAGATTTCAGAACGCAGTTCTTCGTCAGTCATATCAAAACGAGACCGCTTTTGCTTTTGCAGATGCTTTTCATACACCGCCTGTGTTTCAAAACCTGCGTGATCAGAACCAGGAAGCCAAAGTGCCTTCTTTCCGCGCATGCGTTCAAATCGAATCATGATGTCTTCGACGGTTACAAAAAGAGCATGCCCTGCGTGCAGTGAAGCGTTAGCGTTAGGAGGAGGCATCACAATAGAGAACGTTTCAGTACGCTCTCCAGGTAGGTTATCAGGGTTAAAATACCCCGAATCCTCCCACATCTTGTAGATGTTTTTCTCGTGTTCAGCCGGGTCGTATGGCTTTAAAAATAGCTCTGGAATCGTGTTTTGTTGCTCACTCATGATGATAATTACTTAGAGATCGATAGTAGCATAAATGCAGAAAGGTGAGAAGCGTAAGATTCGCAAGAGGTTA
>JBLHQB010000026.1:0-10837 GCA_047624725.1 Patiriisocius sp.
GTCGGTCAAAACTGTCGCTGGCGGTTTGGTCTTTTTCTAGAAATACTTCAAGACCGAGGACTTGTTTGGCTAATTCTTGCTTGGCTTCTTCGCCATAGCACTCGGTACTCTCGGGGGAGTCTATCCCCAGTAGCCGGATACGGATGTCGTTTTCGATAACGATAGTGTCGCCGTCGACCACACGCTCGACCAGGTGTAGGCGACTTTCAAAGTCAGTCCCGTATTTTCCATAGTCCTTGACGACGGTATACCCACCGTACCCACCAACGGACGCAACAAAAGCAAGAACTGCAATTATTACCGGATGTGAGAAGGGCTTTGGCATAGATTATTCTTTCCAATCTTCGATGATCAGTTTGTTGCCGGACCGTCGGACAACGACCTTTTGTCGACCGCGCCACTTGAGGGCACGAATCTCTTCAATTGGTAGCGTGACCGTAATGCCACCGCTGCCATTTTTGACCAGCGATCGTACGTTGTAGTCTTCTCTTTTTCTTCTACCCATATAGATACAGTGTACCAGTAGTAGGTAGGACTTTTTTGGAATACTGAATAAATACTCTTTTTAAGGAGTATTTGTTTAGGCGTGGAAGGTGACTAGGGAACTACGGTTAGGGAAGGCTCTTTCGCTAGGGGAGAGGTTTTGTGGTGGGTGACCTCTGTCCCTTGGGTGGAACCAGTTTGAGGAGTTGTGTCTCGCCTTGTTAAGCGACGCAAGGGTTTGTTTCAGGTGATAGAAAAAAAGTGGTTCTACTGGTTCGCTAAGTAAAAAAAGCTCCACGATGAAGCGGGGCTTCTCCGTGGAGCTAGGGTGGTTCGGGTGATACGAATTCCTTCAGTACTACCGTCACCCTTGAGACATTACTCAATCTGGCAAGGAAATGGCCTGCCAAGCTCAATATTTACCCTGCTGACTGTTTGAAGGGACCTGTCAATGCTGCAGAGGCTGCGCAAATGCCGCCCTGTTGCCTGTCCCAGAGTGTTGACCATCGCCCTCTCCGCTGTATTTTTCTGCACCTGCCCAGACGCAATAAGCAGTGTCAGGCTTGTGCGGAAAGCAATGGTCTGGTCGACATTCATTGTGGTCAAGGTGTTTCCAACCTCAACCAAACCCTGGGCAATCTCTGCACCAGACTGACTCTCCACCACCTTGTTGAGGGCAGAGTAGATGTCGCGTTCTTCAGCACCTGCAGTGCTGGCGAACGCTATTGTGGCAATAGTAAGAGCAAAACGTGTGAACATGTCATATTCCTTCCTGTTTGAGATGACTGCAGTAAAATACCCCATTTATTACCCTAAATCAAGGTAAAAGTTAATGAAGTTAGTCACTGGCTGTGGAAAATTCCTCTTAATCTGGGCGACGTCGTGGAGTGAGAAAGTTTGGGAAACTTTCGCAAGGCCTTGCCTAAGATTTTATGAGACGAATGTCGAAATAAAATATAGATAAGGTGTACAGTCTCTGTATAGAGATGTTCAACACTCATGGGGTGAGTTTTGGAGAGCTTTTGAGGGAGATTGTGAGCTAGCGAAATAATCTATCCAAAAGGTATACTGAACATGTAATGTTCGAACTGCGTTTGAGAGATTGGGGGGGTGAAACAGTACATATTCCAGTTTTTCACTTTCTTAATGGTAATATTAGAACATGAATAATCCAAGACCTAAATTAAACTTAGGAAAAAATATGGCTAAAGGTCGCGGGCTTGAAGAGAAGCGATTGTACTATTTAGTGTCGTTCGGTCTGCCGATACTTGGAGTTATATTTGCGCTCGAACTTTTATTTGAAGGTGAGGTTGATATTCGGGGCAGATATCCTCTTATCCTAGACAGAATTAATTACCTGGCAGATATAGTAGGTGTTGAAGTGATGGCCTTTGTTATTGTGATTCCATTTTTCATTTTTGGAGTTTTTTTATTTAAGGTAGCACGTTCAATAAATCTAAAATAATAATCCATTAACACTTAGTCGAACCAAATTACCTTTATTTATATATTTCCTAGATAGCCTAGGGCAGTAGGGCAGCTACTGGGAATTGAACACAGGTTACTAAGCTTTTTATTTCACTTCGTTCATAAAAATCTAAGTATCTTCGACCCCGACTCGTCTGTCGCGAGCGACATGACTCCGTCTTTCAATTCCCAGCCGAAAGCAAAGCAGTTTGCTTTCTTAGCCGCCCACGAAAAAAGACCCCGAAGGGTCTCTTTTCTCGTGGGCGGCTACCGGGAATTGAAGCTTACAGCTTCAGTCTACCTTTTGGCTATATTTTCCCTCTGGTCAAATCTAGGGCAAAAGCTTTTCAATTCGCGTAACACTTTCTAGCGAAAGTTACGCCCGGTAGTCACCCAAAAGAAAAGACCCCAAAAAAGGGTCGGTTCATTTGGGCGGCTACCGGGAATTGAACCCGAATTGAAGGTACCACAAACCTCAGTAATAACCTTTATACCATAGCCGCCATGTGTGTTGATTTCTTCGCATCTGTATGTGGTGCGCATATTTATACCTATTTTTTGGGTAAATGTACAGTGCTTCAATGTGTGATTGGTATACAATATAGGTAATGGATAAAGAAGGAATGCAGTCGGTATTATTTTTTACGTTTCTCCTTGGGGGAGGAGTGGGATTTTTTGTAGCAAAATTACTTTTCTAACCGTGACACGGAGCGTTTTGACATAAGACACTCAGCGTTGCCTACTATGTAAATGAATATCATATATATTATACTCAAGGCTATATTATTGGTAACTAGTTTTATATATGAAGGGATTTATTGAAGAGTTCAAGACGTTTGCAGTGAAAGGGAATGTGATTGATCTCGCAGTAGCGGTTGTTATCGGTGCGGCGTTTGGGAAGATTGTGTCTTCACTTGTTGCAAACATCATCATGCCATTGGTTGGGGTACTTCTTGGAGGAGTAAGCTTCGCAGGTATGACGTACAAAGTAGGGGACGCGATGATTACCTACGGTGTATTCATTCAAGCAATTGTTGATTTCGTTATCGTGGCGCTCGTTATCTTCATGGTAGTTAAGGCTATTACTAAGGCACAGTCTATGGGAGAGGAAGAAAATCCAGTAGAGGATGCGCCAGCGGAACCATCAGATGAGGTGAAGCTTCTGACTGAAATCCGGGACAGTTTGCGACGGAACTAGATACTGCAGAACGAATACACAAAACCGATGTTAAAAGCATCGGTTTTTGTGTATCTAAGGTCCAATTTTTCCACACAATACGTATATTCTGGGTCCTTAAAACACTACGACACATGGTCCATATCTTGCGCAAGTCCGACCTGCGTGGCTATCCACAGGTTGGTAAAAAGGGTTTTTTTTACTACCTTTGAATATACCCTGTGTTTAGGCTATATTTCATTTTTCCTTCATTTTTTTATCCCCAAAATCCCCCTGCATAAGGGTATTTTACAAACCGTCCAAGCAACGATATTATGTATATATCACTCGATAACGTCTCCACTTCCGAGTGTATCCTGAGGGGAGGATGCGCGATTATATTGCGCCATGTTAGCCGCATGGTTGTATAACTGTCGCTCCTTCAACACTGATCTTTCTTAAAAATTATTGTCCTGACTCTATATAGTCAGACACACACATACCACACAATTATTTTTGCGAGAGATCATTCTCTCCGTAATCCAACTGGAGGTAGTTGGACGCGGTTTATTAGCCCCTGGAGTAACGCTTGCGCGCTGCCCCAGGAAGATGAGAAACCTAGATAGACTATTTATGTTCACCGAAATCACAAAACGAAACGGCACGAAAGTACCGTTTTCTACTGAAAAGATCAGTGTTGCAATGCGTAAGGCATTCTCACAAGAGAACACTGCTGTCACTGATGAAGTATTGCAGCAGATGTCAGATCGCGTTATGGCAAAGCTTGAAGCGTTGTGCGAAGAGGCAACATTAGCACCTTGTCCAACTGTAGAGCAGGTACAAGACCTTGTCGAAGAGACACTCATGGAGCGTGGGTACTTTGTAGTTGCTAAACACTACATTCTCTACCGATTCATGCAGACGGAAGAACGAAAGGATGAGGTTATTGAGAAGATTCAGGAGAATCGTCTGATGATCAAGACTGCAGAAGGGGAGGAGCAGTTCTCACGAGAGAGTGTACAAGCGTACGTAGAGAAGTTTGTCACTGGATTGGAAGACAGCGTATCTCTTGAAGGGATCGTAAATCAGATCGAACGAGAAGTGTACGACGGTATTTCTACGAAAGAGCTTACCAAGCTCGTTACGCTCGTACTGCGTTCTAAAGTAGAGCTTGATCCTGCATACTCACAAGTGGCAGCACGACAGCTGTGCGCACGTGTATACGAAGAAGCAATTGCTGAGAATACTGATGTAACTGCTAAGGACTTCACAAAGAAATATCGTGATGCGTTTGCACGAAACATGAAGATCGCGGTCACCGACAAGAAGATTGCAAAAAACATGCTCGACTTTGATATGAGCAAGATTACTGCAGCTATTGACCCTGAACGGGATGATCTCTTTCGGTACCTTGGTGTTGAGACACTCAACGACCGATACTTCATCCGAGCGGCAGACGGGCACGTGCTTGAGACTCCACAGTTCATGTGGATGCGTGTGGCGATGGGGCTTGCGCTTAACGAGGAAGATAAGGAAGCTCGCGCAATTGAGTTTTACGAAGTAATGTCTTCACTAAGCTTCGTGCCTTCTACACCAACGTTGTTCCACGCAGGGACACCGCACCCACAACTTTCATCATGTTACCTCAATGTGGTTGAAGACGATCTTAATCACATCTTCAAAGTGTTTGGAGACAACGCCCAGCTTTCAAAGTGGGCGGGAGGCATCGGTACTGCATGGACAAAACTCCGTGCAACTGGTTCTATCATTGGCAGTACAGGGATTACTTCGCAAGGAGTTATTCCATTCCTCAAAATTTCGAACGATGTGACAGTAGCCATCAATCGTTCTGGACGCCGGCGTGGTGCGACGTGTGTATACATGGAAAACTGGCATTATGACTTCCTTGATTTCTTAGAGCTTAGAAAAAATACAGGAGACGAGCGACGACGTACGCACGACATGAATACAGCTTCTTGGATCTCTGATCTATTTATGAAGCGTGTGAAAGAGGGAGGAGACTGGACGTTATTCTCACCAGATGAGGCTGTGGATCTTACTGAAACATACGGAAAGGAATTTGAAGATCTCTATGTAAAGTACGAAGAGATGGCAGATCGCGGTGAGATCAAACTCTTTAAGAAGATGAAGGCAGCAGATTTGTGGAAGCGTCACATTGGAATGCTCTTTGAAACTGGTCACCCATGGGTAACATTCAAGGATCCTTCAAACATTCGTTCTCCGCAGGATCATGTGGGAGTCGTGCACAACTCAAACCTTTGTACTGAAATTACGCTGAACACTTCAGCGACAGAAACAGCAGTGTGTAACTTGGGTTCAGTGAACTTCTCAAAGCACATGATTGACAATGTGTTTGATGAGAAGAAAGTTGAAACAACGGTAACCACTGCAATGCGAATGCTTGATAACGTGATTGATCTAAACTTCTACCCAACGAAGGAAGCGCAGCATTCAAACATGAAGCATCGACCAGTAGGACTTGGGGTTATGGGATTCCAGGAGGCACTGTATAAGATGAACATTCAGTTTGACTCGGAAGAATGTATGACATTCGCGGACTACTCACAGGAGGTGGTGTCGCGAGCTGCAATCGCAGCATCAAGTGACTTGGCAAGAGAACGAGGATCGTATGAGTCATTCCCAGGAAGTAAGTGGGATCGAGGTCTACTACCGGTAGATACGATCAAGCTACTTGAGGAGAACCGAGGAATGAGTACTGGTACTGACGTGAGCGAGGCATTGGATTGGTCAGCAGTACGTGACTCTATTAAGAAGCATGGTATGCGAAATAGTAATTGTATGGCAATTGCGCCTACAGCGACCATTTCAAACATTGCTGGATCTACTCCAGGAATTGAACCGATCTACAAGAACATCTATGTAAAGGCAAATATATCAGGAGACTTCATTGTGGTGAACAATGCATTAGTTGCTGATCTAAAGGAGATTGGCCTATGGAGTAAGGACATGCTCGACCTGCTGAAGTATCACGATGGTTCAGTTACTGCTATTACAGAAATCCCGCAAGAAATCCGAGATAAGTACAAAGAAACATTCGAGATCGACATGAAATGGATCGTTAAGGCAGCAGCAGCGCGAGGGAAGTGGATCGATCAGGCCCAGTCACTGAACATCTTCTACTCAGGAACGTCTGGTAAGGAAATCAGTGATCTGTACATGTATGCATGGGAAGCAGGGGTTAAAACGACATACTACCTCCGTTCGCTTGCTGCTACACAGGTTGAGAAGTCATCAGTGAGCGCCGAAGGCGTAAAGACACGTAAGGATGCTGATGCTCCCCCTGTAGCACCTGTTGATGTGGTTGTGCCAGCGGCATCAACACCATCTCCGTTACCAACACCTTCACCAATCCAGAAGGAGCAGCTTGATGCAGCAAAGGTAGCAGAACTGGCAAAGAGTTTGCCAAAGAAGCAGATCCGACTGCATGTTGCTGAGGACTCTGTGTGCGAATCTTGTGAATAAGCAAAGGAGCGCAGCGACTATTGCGAATTTGCCCTAGTTTTTAAGGAGACCACAGTCGACTATAAAAACGGAAATACCCTTGGGGTGCTGTCCCAGTTTGCCACTTTACTAGGGCAAATTGCTGGACTAGGAGCTAACAGTAACCACCCTGATCAAGTACCTAGAGAGGACTCCCGTTTGCGAAAGTAAGGGAAATAGAAACCAACAGGTAACACTAAAGTGACTTCTCTACAGTGCTCTCATTTTATGAGATGAACGTACTGTATACTTAAGGAACAAAAGAAGAGGTGCTTGGCAGGGATTGTGTAACGCGATACGCAGTCCCCGCCAAGTGCCTCTTTTTAGCCCTTTTGAAAAGGCTTACGCCTTTCCAAAAAGTGTCTATAGATCGACCACTTGGCATTTTTCTCCACTGCAGTACAATAGGCACACATAACATTACAAGCACTCAAAATACTATTATGGCAAAGAAAGGAATCATCAATAACGTTGGAACTGACCCAAACAAAATCCTCCCAATGAGCTACCCGTGGGCGCGTGAGCACTACAAGGCTGGGGTAAACAATAACTGGGTACCTGAAGAGGTTTCTATGCAGCTTGATATCGAGCTGTGGAAGAAGGAAGGGGAGGGGGCACTCTCGCCTGAAGAACGTCGAATGATTCTTTGGAATCTTGGATTCTTCTCAACAGCTGAATCACTAACCGCGAACAACTTGGTGCTTGCGGTATACAGTCACGTAACCAACCCAGAGTGTCGTCAGTTCCTGTTACGCCAAGCATACGAGGAAGCAATCCATACTGATACGTTTATCTACTGTTGTGACTCCCTAGGTCTCGATCCTGATGAGATCTACAACATGTATGAGACGATCCCATCAATTAAAGCAAAAGATGATTTTGTTGTTGATTTCACAAAGTCAGTATACGATCCAAATTTTAAGACAGACACGTCAGAAAATATCCAGAAGTTCGTACATGACCTGATTGGATTCTATGTAATTATGGAAGGTATCTTCTTCTACGCAGGATTCGCAATGATTCTTTCTATGAAGCGACAGAATAAGATGGTTGGAATTGGAGACCAATTTCAGTACATCCTGCGAGATGAGTCAGTACACCTGGCATTCGGTCTTGATTTGATCCGAACGATTCGAGAAGAGAACCCAGAAATCTGGACAGAAGCATTTGAAGCAGACATCCGAGAGAAAATTAAGGTAGCTGTAGAGCTTGAAAAAGACTACGTTGACGACGCAATGCCTAACGGATTCTTAGGACTTAACCCAGCAACGGTTAAAGACTACGTAGAGCACATTGCTGACCGACGTCTTGAGCGACTAGGCATGCCTCTTGAGTACAACAAAGAATCACCATTCCCCTGGATGGCAGAGGTGATCGATGTTTCTAAGGAAAAGAACTTCTTTGAGACTCAGGTTACTGAGTACAAGAACTCCGGTTCTTTAGATTGGTAATTTCCTCTAAAATCACGCAATCTGCTTTGTTGAATGAAGAAAGGAACATAGTGACTATTCTGAATTTATGTCCCAATTTTTTCTCCCCTTGAGAAAATTGTTGGACCGGACTGCGGAAAAAACGCCTCACCGTACCTATGTACGACTCGGCGTTTTTTCTTGTCTTCCTCACATCTCGAGCAATTTAAGAGGAAATTATATGTGAGTAAAATAGACAATGTAACTCTCGGTTTATCGTTGCGCTTTTGCTATGTTTCTATATAGTGAGTTTAGATAACCCTGTAATCTATGGAGGCTGTAATGGCAGATACCGAAGACACTCACGAACCATCAAGTATTGAAAATGCGATGATGGAAGCTCTTAATCAAATGGAGCCCGATGCCCGTAACAAAGAAATAGAGAATTTGCTGTGGTGTCTGAAATTTGAAGAACGCTTAGCTGGGTTAACTCCAGAAGAATATGCTCATATGAGCAATACTGATTTAAATGCAGCACAGCAGCAAAAACTTGATGGTCTGACTGGTAAAGCTCGTGACGAACTTGCAGATGGGTATGCTCGAACGATCGTTTTGGTCCAGTGTGCATGGGCAGACTACCTTAAGGGTGTTGAGCCTAATAAGCCGTTTGATTCATTGTTGAACAAAGCAGCATAATAGCGAGTATAAGAAAACGGCAACCAAATTTGGCTGCCGTTTTTACTTTTAATACTGCCTGGGAAGGTCTTCTGGTAGTGCGCCTTGCGTAAGTGCAAGGATGCAATGATATACACGAGGTATATCTTCTGCCTTTTCATGCGCGATCCGCGCACGTTCCATCCAGTCTTCACAGTCCCCATCGCATCCCACTACGGAACAACCATCAAGATGGGTGAAGGAACTTTTAAAGTGGTCACATTCGCCGCCGTGTGTCCTGTATGTGTGGTCAGTCTCGTAGCGGTCACAATCTATACATGTTTCACCATTTGCCATTGTAATCTCCCCGGCTGTTTCTTTTCGAAATATACCCCAAAAAACAGAAATTTGCTATGATGTATAGCAATGCGAAGCAGTCTTACCGTCATTTTATTTGTCACGATCCTCTTTGGGGGAGGATATTTTTATTATATTGCACAGGCTATTTGCCCGGCACCGCTTGGGTACGCTATTGGATATATTGATGATTCGTTTGATCTGACGCTTGATGAGGCGCGGGTGGCGATTAGTGCAGCGGAGAGTATATGGGAAGATGCGACGGGGCAGAACCTGCTTACCTATGATCCTGATGCGAAGTTCACCATTAATTTTGTATATGATGAAAGACAACAGATCACTGACGCAGAGGGAAACTTCAAGGAGCGACTAGATCATACTGAAAGTGTGAGTGATGGGATCAGTGATACATATGAACGACTGGTTGCGACATATAACGATTTGCAGATTGGGTATGGAGATACGGTCGAGAAGTACGAGCGAAACTTGGCAGCACACAATACGCAGGTGCAGCAATACAATGAAGAGGGGGGTGCTCCTAAAGAAGTGTACGAAGTACTGCAGGAGCGTAAGGATGAACTTGATGTGGAACAAGAGGAGCTTAACGGTTTGTCTGAACAACTCAACGTGATGGTGGAGGAAATTAATTCTATTGGCAACCAAGGGAATCGTCTGATTGAAACCTATAATAAGGGCGTTGCGGAGTACAACAGTTCGTTCGGTGATCATCGAGAGTTTGTACAAGGAACATACAGTAGTGATGGTCGAATTGATATATATGCGTTTGCTGACGAACAGGAATTGCAGACAGTGTTGGCTCACGAGTTCGGACACGCACTATCACTTGATCACGTGGCTGATGAGGAGTCAGTCATGTATTTCCTTATCGGAGAGCAGTTGACGCCTCTGGAGCTAACAGAAAACGATATTAAAGAGTTTGTGCGGGTTTGTAGCAATACAACGGTGTGGGATATAATACTAGAAAGAGTCTTTAATAAGTAAGAACAAATAACTAAATTACTATGGAATCACAATCATTTATGGGGAAGACCTACGTACAGGTACTTGTTGCATTAGTTCTGCTTGGCGTGATCGCAAGCCTGGCTTCCTACACACACCTTACGCTTAAGGAGTCGAAGGGAACGTTTACGGGAGAAACAACGATCTCTGTTTCTGGGGAAGGGGAAGTTTTAGCTAAGCCTGATATCGGACAGTTCTCATTTGCAGTGCGCGCAGAAGGAGTTGATGCAGTAGAAGCACAAGAAAATTCTGCAGAGGCAATCAATGCAATCATCGCATACCTTGAAGGTGCTGACGTGAAGGAGGAGGATGTGAAGACACAAAACTATAACCTGAATCCTAAGTACCGTTATGAAGAACGAGCGTGTTCGTTTGATGGGTACTGTCCTCCTGGTGAGCGCGTGATCGACGGATATGAGGTATATCAAAATGTATCGGTAAAGGTTCGTGATCTTGATAATGCGGGGACACTTATCTCAAACGTGGGAGAACGTGGCGCGACAAATATCTCAAGTCTGCAATTCACTATTGATGATGAGTCGGCTCTTGAGGCAGAAGCTCGTGAGAAAGCGATTGTTGACGCGAAAGCTAAGGCACAAGTACTTGCTGATGATCTTGGTCTGAAGCTTGATCGGATTGTGGGATTCCATGAAAACGGGGGAGGATCATACGAATATGATCGTTCGTACGCTAAGGCAGAGTTTGCAGAAGATTCGTTCGGAGTTCAGTCAGCACCGTCGTTGCCGGTAGGGGAGAATGAGATTCGGAG
>JBLHQB010000027.1:0-10306 GCA_047624725.1 Patiriisocius sp.
AATAAAGCACCACCATCAAAGAGAATGTCTGGATTAGTAGCCACACTGTCGTTACGGAAGAACTGCATGGTTGGTCCGCCGATCTGGAAGATGTCACCGTCGTAAGTAAAATTGGATGAGTACTCCAAATCAGTCCCTCCTGCATTTGAGAATGGGATTTGATTGTCGGTTCCCACAGTGAGAGAAGACCCTCCGCTGAAGCCAAGGGTTGAGGTTGCGACCCACTGGGTCCCAGTACCTGTAGTCTGCAACACCATACCAAGAGTTCCTGAAGCGTTTGTACTATCAAAGAATACTCCGGTGATGTGTGCGTCGCCTGCTACGGTGAGTTTGTGTGCTGGGGTGGTGGTGCCGATTCCAACAGCTCCCAATGAATTAATACGCATTCGCTCCGTAAAGGTATCCACCTCATCCCAGTGTCCTATCTGGAACACTTCACCGTCAGGGACAGCAATGTCACCATAATCACCGCCGTCACTAACAAGTAGTGCCGGCATGAGCTCGTCAGCGTCGATATCAATAGTTAATTTGGCTGTTGAACCGCCGCCAATACCAACCGTTCCGTCCAGCTGCACGAACAGTGCTGATGTAGTTCCGTTGTTACGAGAAAGAATCTCGTTGTTATCGAGCACTAGGTTTTGACCATTCTCATCACCAAGGAGTAAGTAACCTGACGTGTCACCAAAATCTGCATCAGAACCACCGACAATATGAAGCTCAGCTTGTGGTGACGTCGTTCCGATCCCGATGTTTCCAGTCAAGTAATAAATGTCTGAACCAGACGTCGTCCATTGACTCGTGCCCGAAGTGAGCGATGCGACACTCGCACAATTGTTTCCATCTTCATCACAAAGCTGTGTAGCCCCAATAGCACCCTCAACATCGAGCAAGAGTGTTCCATCTGGCGTATCGTCGCCGATACCAACATTCCCTGAGCCATCAAATCGAAGATACTCAGTGAATGTATCAGTCGATTGATTCCATGCGCCCATCTGGAAATGATTGTCACTGTCCCATGTAAGATCACCCTCTGTAGCAGACGCACCTTCAATAAAGAGAGCTGGTCCAGTCGACCCAATATCCATGATGTGCAAAGTTGCTTCAGGCGTTGAAGTACCTATCCCCACTAACCCTCCTGAGGTCAGTCGAATTACTTCGAGCAATGAATCGATATCATCGTCTGAAGTAGACGTTTTAAATGACAAGCCAGTAGTAAAATTTGCATCAGTAGCTATCTCACGTACTGCATCAATTGCCGCACCTGTACCATAGTTTTCAATACCAAACTCCTCACCGTCAGCTGGACTACCAGCAATACGTAGAAGGATCCCCGTCCCCGCACCGATCTGTTGATCAAGATTACGAACATCATTCATAGTAACGATCAATGGTCGCTGAACAATATCATCGTAATTATCAGCGTCGTCATTTTGCACCGTGGCAAAAATATTAAAATCTTCACGGATAATGCCGTGATCAGGGTCGAATGCATACCGGCCGTCAAACACAGGACTTTCTGAAAGTTCTGCCTGGGTATTTAATGTATAGATAATCTCGTCTTCAGGGATCCACTGAGGTGTCGTAGTAGCTGTAGTTCCGTGATTACGTCGCTTAATCACCACTTGATCCGAACCTTCGTTAAAGTACAAGAAGCGTGACTTCACATCAAAATCATTGTTTGATGCAGTAGGAATATGAAGTCCAGCATTCATATGGAGTGAGCCGTGTTTTACAACACTAGTCGGACTTGTTGCAAGCTCTGAAGCAGTATGTCCAGAGATCCAGAGATCGTGATTATAATTATCAAGAACATCAGTGAAGCGAGAACTGTCGAGCAAGTATGAATTTGTGCTTGAGGAATGATTAGTTGTGTCATACAAAGGGTGATGAGTAACAGTAATAATGATCTTATCTTGATTTTCGTGCACAAGCTTCTCCCACCAGTCAAATATCTGATTCGAAATTTCTCCAGCAGTACTCCGTCGCTCATCTGACATGTAAATTGTCAAAATATTTCCTTGCAGAGTGTGGAAGTTGCGTCGCGGGAAGTATTCGTCATATTCAGTAAGACCCTGACCACCAGAAGTGTCACTTGGGCTGTCGTAGCTACTGTCATGATTACCTGCAATATGGTACACACGGTGCCGTGGAAGATCCAATGTCTTTAAATCGGCGATGTAATCATCGAAGTCATAACTTGCTGCTGATGGATCATCATCTGATCCTTTGTCCACAATATCACCAGTTACAAGGGCCATGTCTTTTTCTAGAGTATTTACATCAGCAATCACTGCCCGGAACATGTCGTCCTGCCCTGCATCACCATCAGTATCAGTAGTATCAATATCCGCCTGAACGTCACCAAGTGCCCAGATTGTAAATGTTTGAGGCTTTATTCTTCCCTCCAGCGCAATATCTCCAGCAACATGCAGTTGTGAAACTGGGCTAGTTGTGCCGATTCCTACATACCCATCAGCTCCCACAGTTACCCGAGCTGCACCATCAGTAACCAACTGGATTTCTTTTGGAGTGCCTGCAGTATCAGACTGGATGTACGTTGCGTTTGCCAGTGCATCTATATATAGAACACCTTCGGATCCAGCGATTCCAAACACTCCATCAACAGCTCCACCATCCTGTATCAAGTGAACTCTTGGATTATAATTTTCATCAGAATTACCAGTATCTGCTTCAACAATAAATGTAGTTCCAGTGGCACTTACCAGGTGGACAAGAGCTGCTGGTGCATTGGTTCCAATCCCCATGTTCCCATTTGATGAAACATGCAAGAGACTGGCGCCGCTTAAAGACGACACTGAAAATGCTGATTCTCCGGCAGTCCCAACTACTGAGAGTTTTGAAGATGGTGATGTCGTACCGATTCCGATGTTTCCATCTGCCGCTATATAGAACAGGCTATCTCCACTAGACGACGATACTGAGAACGCTGATTCTCCTGCGATTCCCCAGACATCAAGACGAGAGCTTGGCGTACTCGTCCCAACCCCCAAATTCGTCCCATCAAACACAAAGTCCGCAGAATCAGTCACTGCATTCCCCGCACTGTTAGTAAACAGGATTCTGTTTGCCGTATATGCACCTGGTGTATCAGACAGATCAACAAACAACTCGCCAGTAATATCCTGTAAGAATCCAACGTCATCAGTGAAGTCAAGGAGTGTCACGTTTGCAAAGTCGATCTCATCATCAGAGACAACGTCGTTGTCGAGCGTTGCAACTCCCGATGATACTGAGAAGTCTCCGAAGTCACCGTCAGAGAGATTTGCTGCAGACACTGATGAGGTAGATACATTCCCCGTTGCATCAGTGATCAAGAAGCCATTGCCGAGGTTTGCGAACTGGACTGTGCTGTTGGTATACATGCTGCCGTTGACTGCGAAGGTTGCTGCAGGAGTGGTGGTACCGATACCCACAAGCCCTCCGTCAGTGACAGTGAAGACTTCAGTGGTGTCGTCGAAGAGGTTCAGAATGTCACCGGCGCCGCTTTGCGTGATAGTTAAGAGTGTTGCTGCTTCGCTTGCAATGAGTGCTGTTGCTTCGTCGGATCGTAGGTATTGTGTTGAGGTAGCGCCGCCAAGACTCACTGACTCAAATGCTGCAGGCACAATTCCCATGATCTTTCGTGGCGACATTTCACCGTCTGCTGCGACGTTGATGCCGAGGTAGAGTGTTTGGTTGAAGTCGACTCCTGAGAGAGATGTACTTGATCCGAGCATTATGGAAAACAAACCTGAGACGGTGTCTACTGAATTTGTTTCTGTCCAGATGTTGCTTCCTCCAGTTGGTGCTGTATATAAACTAAATTGAATTGAAGACGTTCCGTCGGGGACAGTTTGTGAGGAAGCATTAAGGAGCTTTCCTTGGTAGTTGATTTGTTGATTTGGAGCTGCAGAAACGATGTTTGGGGCGTATAGGAACGAGGGGAGGATGAAGGAAACTAAAAGAAGCGTTACAAGCATTTGACGGCTAGCTTCAAGGGTATCCTTAATTTTGACCATGTCTAAGAAGCCTGTTTGAACAGACACTAGAAAAAATAGCAATGATTTTAAAGATTGCTTCAAGATAGTTTTATTGTTGCGTTATGTGCCCTCCTTCATTGACATCCCATCGGTGAAGTTATGTACAGTATATACGTAAAAGTGTAATTTTATGTGTTTTTTATCCACAGGATATGGCTCATAATATGAACTAATCGGTAGACTGTAGTATGTTTTATAAAAACAAAAAAAACACCTCTTACGAGGTGTTTTTGGTTTATGAAGAAAGTATCTCTTCTCGGAGCCTTTTTGTGAAATTTACAATGAAGTAGAGATTGTGAATTGATGCAAGATGCGGTCCTAGCATTTCTCCTGCACGGAAAAGGTGTGCGAGGTATGCTTTGGTGTAGTTAGTACACACATAACAATCACAAGATTCATCCGGCTTACTAAAGTCCTTCTGGTACTTCGTATTCATTAAATTCGTCCGTTTGTGACCATCAGTAGTGCGTTCATAAATAGTCCCGGTGCGTGCAATACGTGTTGGTGCAACGCAATCAAACGTATCACATCCTTGCGCTACTCCCGCAACAATATCTTCTGGCTCACCAATACCAAGCAAGTGGCGAGGCTTATCATCCGGCAGAATTTCGTTTACAACCCTCAAGCTGTCACCAAGATCCTCCTTAGAGAACGAACCTCCAATAGCGTAGCCATCGAAGTCCATTGCAGCTAAGGCTCGCGCGCTTTCTTGACGTAGATCAAGGTGTCGTCCACCTTGAATCACTCCGTAAATACCCTGTTTTTTCAAAGCTTCGTAGTTCCCTTTGTGTGCCAAAACTGAGCGTTTTGCCCAACGATGTGTTCGGTTCATCGCTTCAATTTGGTACTCCTTATCAGCCGTTGGCGAGGTACATTCATCAAACGCAATGATGATATCAGCACCAATTTCATGCTGAATTTCAATTGATCGCTCTGCGGTAAATCGGTGCATTGATCCGTCCAGGTGCGAGGTAAATGTCACTCCTTCTTCATCAATCACACACAACTTTCCATGATCTGCTGCAAACTTCTTTGAGTAGACGTTAAGACCTGCATTTTCTTCAGTAGGAGTACTGGCATCTTTTGCAAACTTAGTTACCCCTTTTCCAAATGCTGCACCAAGACTAAATACCTGGAATCCGCCACTATCAGTAATGGTCGGCATATCCCAGTTGGCGAATTTGCTTAGGCCCCCTGCTTCTTTCACGACGTCTGAGCCAGGCTGTAAGAAGAGATGGTACGTGTTTGCCAACGCAACCTGATTACCCACGTAATCACGCATGTCCTCTGGCTTAAGACTCTTAACCGTACCCTTAGTGCCAACCACAACAAAAGCAGGGGTCTGAATATCCCCATGAGGTGTATGAATAACCCCCGCACGCCCTAACGTACCCTTTTGCTTTTTTACTACTTCAAATGTTACGGGTTTATTTCGCATACTTAGCTACATTCCGTGTGTTCAATCGAGTTAAATTGACTTAGGTGCAAGGCGGGCAAAGAAAAATAAACGAGTCGTACGTCTGTACGGTGAGTTTATTTTCTGTAGACCAACGCTGCAGATGAGTTAATTTTACTCGATTGAAAGGAGTTTAATTGCGAAGACTAGAGTCGAGTTTGCTGGAATAGGGCCAACATTTCGTGATCCGTATGCTTGTTCAGGTGGAATTACAAGAATCCGCTCACCTCCCACTTTCATACCAATAAGTCCTTCTTCCCAACCTGCAATAACTCGATTTTCTCCAAGTGTGAATGAAAATGGTTCACCTCGTGTGTAGCTGTTGTCGAACTGTTGCCCTGACTGGAGTGTCCCGATGTAGTGCACTGAAACTGCGTCACCTTCCTTAGCTTCCTCACCAGAACCAAGTACCACATCATCAATGATGAGTTTCCCAAGTGTCCCCTGTGCATCGAGTGATTCTACAATAGCGCCAAAGAGTGCTTCTTTTTCGTTTTCGTTGCTTTCATCAACAACAGCAACTGCAGCAGTTTGCGTATTATCAGCTGCAATTTCAGCAAGTTCTGGAGACGTTTCAACGCGTAGTAAAAACAGCGCGAGGGTCATCATCGCGATACTTGCAAAAATACCGATAGCTTCATATTTGTTAATCATATTCAATGTAAATTAGTAGCGTTATAGTATGTAATTTTGGGATAATTGCAAGGTTTTTTGTTACAAATTGATGATTCCTGCACGTATTTGCTCTTGGACTGCTTCGCTGCTTTTGTTTGCTAAATCTGTCAGAAATACATCTCGTTCAAAGCCCTGCATTAGGCGTGGCGCACTTCGTGAACCAATAGACGACACACCATCAAGAATGTATTGTAGACCGCTCTGAGTAGGACTCACGGTCACCTGGAGACCTTCTTGTACCTCTATACTGAAATACTGATCAAAGATGAAGTTTCCTAACGAGTAAAATATCAATCCGTCGTTATATATCTCAATATCTTGCACAACATGTGGATGATGGCCAAAAATGGTATCAACACCTAAATCGATCAGTGTATATGCTAGAGCTTCCTGGAATGCGTTGTGTACTGGCTTATATTCATTCCCCCAGTGGATGTATGCAAATTGGTAATCGCTGGAATCAGCTGCTTGGGTAACAATTTCAGCAAGTACTGCTGGATCGGGAGTGATATCAAGTGCGTAGATAGCGATAACAGCAATGGATGTACCGTTTATTTCTATATATGAAATGGACGATGAAGAAAGCTCAGGTGAACCAACGGGTACCACATCAGCCTCTTTCAAAACTTCTTGTGTAGAAGCAAAACCTGGCAGACCACTATCGTACGCATGGTTATTTGCTAACGACATATGCGTAAAACCATACGCACGCAGTGCAGGCACGTGTTGCTGATCAACCGAGAACCTGAATGTATTTGCTTCCGTGGGTACGTGCTCTTCTGGGATAGGTGCTTCGAAGTTTCCTAGAAGAGCAGTGGAAGTTGCCATTACTGGGAGCTGGCTATATGCGTATGAGCTTCCATATGCATTAAGATACTTCTCAACATGACGCGCAAGCATCACATCCCCTACAACAGTCATTTGTGTATATGGATGCGTTGGTTCAAGTAATTCAGGCTCGGTATGAACCATCTGCGCAAACGAACCTATATGCAACTGATCAGGGACAGAAACTACTCCACTGCCAGTACTAATGGCCAGGAGTAGTATTCCAAAAAGTATAAAGAGTCGTTGCATGACTAGAGAACCGTACGGTGGAAAGGTCCCATCTCAAGCAGATACATTGACGCAATAAGAAAACCGGTAGCCAGGAGTAATGAAAACACAACGATAAACAAAAGTTGCAGTGTTACAAAGTTACGATTCGACCTTTTCTGGGAAGTAAGGTCAGCAGGCTTCACATCCATTTCAATACCCAGAAGTGCAGAAATAGTTTCTGGCTTCATTCGCTCGTCCGATCGAAATACTTTATGGATAGAATCAACGTGTGTCTTGTGATCCAGCGGATTTTCACGAAGAACAAGAATCGCTGCCTCAACATCATCCTCATGCCATTGAGCACTAAGAAGCACAGACTTAATCTGGTCATCCGGCGCTGATGGTTCTACACCATTAAGCGATAGGAATTTTTCAATATGTGTTTTCTGAAACATTATCTCTATTATGCACTATGCTGTTCGGGATCTGGCGCGGAGATGTGTATTGTGTAGAGCTCGAGTAGTACAATAAACAAACTAACAATAACTGGTCCCACAATAAATCCAATAGGGCCAAACACTGAAATTCCTCCCAGTACCGAAATAAGAATAAGGAATGGGTGTATCGCATTGCCTCGACTCATAAGGTACGGACCAAGTAAGTTATCAATAAGTCCTACAGCCAACATTCCCCAAATTGCAAGTCCAATTGCTGAACCGTATGCTCCGGTGAATACCAAGAATAGAATAGCTGGAATAAATACAATTGAAGTACCGACACTTGGGATAAGTGCACCAAATGCTGCAATTACTCCCCACAGGATCGCATGTTCAAACCCAAAGAGCCAAAGCCCTAAGCACGTGAGTGTCCCTTGGATCAAAGCTATAAATACCGTACCTGTAGCAACTGAACGCACCGCGCTACCAAGTCTTCGCAGGATCAATTCATCTTGATCGTCAGGAAGTGGGCTGATAATAACCAGTTTTTTAGTAAATTCCCTTCCGTCACGGAAAAGATAGAATGAACCAATCAGAGCTATAAAGAAAAGAAATACTGTGGACGCTGTTCCTGCAAAAATCGCACCAACATTACCCGCGAGCCATGCTGTTGCCTGCTTCACGTATTCCGTAACATTGAGTTCAGCTCCAGGGAAATATCGTTGCGTGGTCTCCTCTAGTGCTGTAAACGAAGAGAGGAAGCCAAACTCACCAGTATTTGCACCATTGTAGATAGAAACTGCTTCATTCACCAATGAAGATCCGATGAACAGCAGTGGCATGATGATGATGACCAACACCACAAGTGTCGTAGCCAACGCACCCAGTGTCTCATTTTGCCTCGGCATTTTCTTAACAATCCGCTGATACATCGGGTAGCAAATAGTCACAATAATAGCGGCAAGCGCCAATGCTGAGATAAATGGCGTGAACATAATAAACATCAAGTATCCAACGATACCCATAAACCCAAAGAAAAACACGTTCTCTACAATTCGATTCATTAACATATGCTTAAGTATACCATTGTGTTCATATTTATAAAAAATATGAGTACGAACTAATTACAACAGCTATCACGAACTTGACCCAGCTTTTAGGAAGACCCCAATTGACCACCCCTGCCGACAGGCCTTGCCTGTCGGGCAACCTCTGTTCCTTTACTGAAGCTAGATTATCAGATCAGGATGTCAAGATGTGAAATTCATTACCACAGTCAGGTAACTAGCCAATTTAAACAAAACAAAGGCCTGGAAATTTCCAGGCCTTGTAAGCTTATGACGCTTCCTCTATTTGTTGTTTTGAAACTACTGCAGCAGCTTCAAGTGTTTGAAATGTTGCGGATGCAGCATTTTCAAACGAGGTGAATGTTTGGCTCATCATCTGTGTTATTGCATATAACACGAGGATGGTGCCGAATGATTTGAACATAGATGTGTTTGATTGTTTTATGGTATGTCGAAATTAATAAATAATTTCGACAACTTGTAATTCCCATAAAAACAGAAAAACACATACTGTGAAGAACGTGCTGTGAGTACTATACACTCTTTATTAGAGCAAATGCAAGCAATAATACGCGTTCGGATCACGTAATTCCAATTTCATGAAAATTACGTGATCCGAACGCGTATTTAGTATATCTTCGGGACTTGAACTCAAACCCATTGCTTTAGTTCGAGTTCGGACCTCGAACTTAGAGCCATATATAAAAACACCTCAAGGGAACACTGCCATTGAGGTGTTAGTAATGAGATTCTAGTAATACTCAAGTAAGTTTCCAAACCCGAGAAACTCCATGAACTGGTATCCGTACTGAATAGTAAGACCGAAGTTTCCAAACAGGAGTAAAAGTCCCAGCAGGATAAGGAATAGTCCTCCTACTACACTTATACCACGTGAGATGTGTGAGTAGCGTGCTATAAGGCCTCCTGCACGTGCGTAAAGGGCCGCTGTGAGCAAGAATGGCACCGCAAGACCTGCTGAGAACAAAAGGAGCAAGAACGCTCCACTGAAGACTGTTGCCTTTGTGGTAGCAAGCAGTAGTACTGATGCAAGCACAGGACCAACGCACGGTGTCCACCCGAGTGCAAAAATGCTTCCAATAAGGAATGCACTTGACGAGTGACCTGGTTTAATAAACTTCGGTAGCTTCATTTTATGATCGCGTATCAATGGTGCGAAATGAATCACATTGAGCATCATCAAACCAAAGATGATAATGAACCCCCCGCCAATCTGTGACAGTAGTGCACGATACGGCCCCACAAAGGATCCGAAGAATCCTGCAAGTATTCCAAAGGATACAAAAATCACTGAGAATCCAAGCACAAAGAACAGTGCGTTCTTCAGAATTTTTCGCCGGTCCTCCTTGCTTCCCTGTGCCTGATCTTCTTTAACACCACTAATGAACGCCAAGTAGGCAGGAACAAGTGGCAATGTGCATGGGGCAAGAAACATCAGAAGTCCTGCGACAAATGATGCAATAGCAAAAGTGAAACTAAATGTAAGCATATATTATTGATCTAATGCGTTAATTGCATTAGTAGTGTGTGTACGCATCTCTTCCAGAGTCATCGCTCCCCTCTTATGGAACACAA
>JBLHQB010000028.1:0-9481 GCA_047624725.1 Patiriisocius sp.
GACGCCGAAGCATTCAATGACTCACATCGATCATGCATTGGAATACTCACAATCATATCGCAATGTTCCTTTGTCTTTTCCCGCATTCCCTCTCCTTCATTACCTAATACAAATACTGTTGGCTTAGAGAAGTCTTCAGTATGCATTTGTGTATCACCTCCTCCATCAAGGCCGTAGATAAAGAAACCTTCTTTCTTCATGTCTTCAATAGCACGGTTTACGTTACCAATTTCAACCAGAGGAAGCTTAAACGCCATCCCAGCTGAAACCTTCACTACCGTGCCTGTAACGCCAGCCTGTCGGTGCTTAGGGATAAGCACTGCTGATACACCAAATGCTGCGGCTGAACGCACTACTGCTCCTACGTTATGCGGATCTTGTACTTCACCAAGAATCGCCAGGCACGTATCGTTGGTTACTTCCAATGTCTCTCGGAACTGTTCGTAGGTAAGTACGAGCTTCTGACGGTCGATCTTTGCGATCATTCCTTGGTGTGTTGCCTTACGATCCACTTCCTTCGGTACATCGTCTCCTTTAAACGTGTTTACAATAGCTACACGCGAAAGAAGCTCACGATCAATTTCGTGCTTCACATCCCCTCGGATTGAGAGTGAGGTAATCACATCAGGTCGAAACGTTAATGCTTCGATTACTGCGTGTTTTCCGTAAATAAATAAGTATCGGTCATCCATTGAATGAAGAAATGAGCGCAGCGATTATTCTGAATTTATGTCCCGATTCGTTCTGCCCTTGGGCGAATCGCTGGACCGGAGATCCAAATTCATATTACCAAACTGTTTCTTACCAGCTACAATACAATAATTTGCAAAAGTAGCAAGTTTTATGGTCTAATTGGCGCATTAGAAAACATTGCTATGGCACGACACGTAAAGAACAACAAAAATAAACGACACGGTGTAGCCTTCTGGGATCAGGAGTACACCAATGCCGAACACCTCTCAATGTCAGTTGAGGCTGGTTCTGATTTGAAAAAATTTACACGATGGCTTGAGCGACAGTCTAAGCGAACCTACCTCAACCCTACAAGCTCTGCTATTGATATGGGGTGTGGGAATGGACGTAACCTACTGTACTTAGCAAAAGACTACGGGATGCACGGCGTTGGATATGATTCCTCCGGTGCAGCAATCAAAGAAGCGAAGACAATCTCTGAGGGTCATAACCTTCGGTACGAGGTTCGTAGTATGGCAGGCGCAATTACTGAGCCTGATAACTCACAGACATTCGCGTTAGACATGATGAGTTCGCACTTCCTTAAAAAAGATGACCGTGAGCTACTTCGTGACGAGATGTACCGAGTACTCAAGCCTGGAGGATACCTCTTCATGAAAACATTCTTAAAGGATGGTGATCTTCACACACGTCGACTCATTGAAGAAAACCCTGGAGACGAGGAAGGTTCATACATTCACCCCGTGATTGGTGTACAAGAGTTTGCATACGGTGAACAAGAGCTCGTTGACTTCCTGCAAGAGAAATTCATCGTACACAAGTCCTACCCTTCTCATAAGCACGTGACTAAAGGTAAGGCGCGAAAGCGACGAACTATTTCAATCTACGCGCAGAAAGATCCGTTTGCATAAAACCTACGTAACTCAGAAAGAATATTGAAATACAAAAAACCACTGCCGAAGCAGTGGTTTTTTGTGTGTAGCGGGGCTTACGCCTTAGCTACATTTGTTGCAGCAGGTCCTTTCGGTCCTTCTTCTACATCAAATGTTACAGCATCTCCATCTTGAAGGTCATTGAATTCTACATCAATAACGTCCTTAGCGTGGAAGAATACGTCCTTGTCGCCTTCATCAGGTGTAATAAACCCGAATCCACGATCAGTTACGCGTGCAATTTTTCCTGTCATTTTGAAATGAGGATTATCTTCTAACTACAAACCTACACTACACCGTTTCAACTTTCCTTTTGAGATTATTTCTTCGAGAGCGCGCTTTGTCCCGACAATTAAAGCACACTGAGGTTTTTATGCAATAGCTGGTGATGGAACTTCTTCTGCAATCTCTTTTCTTTGTGCTTCTTCAGCGATACGTTGTAGCTGTCCGTACAAGGCAATCATCGCGAAAGTGACCACAAGTGATCCTGCAACAAATCCAATGACAAGCACAAATACACTAAGTAACATGATCAGTGCAGACAAAATAATAAATCCGAAAAGTTTGAATCGGTTCCCTTCAGTAAGTGCACTACTTGCCTTCAGTGCCTCCAATGGCTTCATTCCCTTATCAATAACAAACATCTCAGCAAACATCCATCGTGTCGCAAGGTACACTCCCGGTACTACAAAACACATCAAACCAAGCATGATGAACAGACCTTTAATCAATGCGAGAAACGCAAATGAGATCCATCGCTTGTCAGTCATGATCATATCGTCAAAGCGAACCGTCCCACCTCGATGGTGATTAAGTAATGCTGCGATATATCCCCCGTAGAGAATGTACGCCATTGCGGTTACTATCGCGTTACCAATAGAAACTGCGAAGAGTAGAAATACTCCGAGCGAAATTCCAAACAAGTACCATGGTCGTCGCATGAAATCATGCCATCCGCTCTTCACTGCCTTCCCAATCATAATTTTATTCATATTGTGCATATTATACATCCGACCACACTGCTAATTCATTCCCATCCGGGTCAGTGAAGCGGAATCGTCTCCCTCCTGGAAAACTAAATATTTCTTTAATGATAACTCCGCCTGCCTTTTCTATACTCTGTTGAGTTGCTTCTAGTGTCTTTGAGTACACAATAACCAGGATACTTCCCTGACTTGGCTCACCTGGCGAGAACCCACCGCTGACATGCTCGCCATCAAAAGCGATGTACTCAGGACCCCAGTCAGTAAAGACCCAACCGAAGCTCTGTGTGTAAAACTTTTTTATAACGTCGAGATCTTTTGAAAGAAATTCAACATATTGTATTTGCTGATGGATCATGGGTTAATTTTATAATACCTCCCAAAATAAGTACACACTACCCAACTGCTGCCAATGGGTACTTTTTCATCACCTCAGTCTCAAACCAATCAGTAGCAACAACTGACTGCATCCATTTCACCACTTTTGGAAAGTCGGTAAAATCAAACTCCCCTCCTCGCGTACGCTGTATCTGACGAACAAATGAAATGATTGCGATGTCGGTAAGCGAGAGTGTCTCGCCTAAAAGATATGGAACCGTGAGTGCGTCTTCTAGTTTCAGGACCATCACTTTTAACTCTTGTGCGTGCTCTACGTGAGCCGCATCATCCATTACTAAATCTTTGCCATACTTAAAGAGATCAATCTGTTGTTTAAATATCGTGTCGCACCACACAAACCACTCCTCCATTGATTCGTATTCAGCACTCCCTGCTTCTGGTGTATACGCAGGATCTCCTTCTACTGCATCAAGCATTAGATTTATATCGTTGGATTCCGTAAAAATAGTTTCATCTCCATCGGAAGCAACGCCCCGAAGTACCGGTATTCGCGGACGCTCGCTCGTCTGCGCACTCCACTGTTGCATCCATGCAGTCCACTTTCGCAGAGGCTCTTCCACTACTTCATACTCAACACCCTTCAGGTACAGCAAAATACGCACCCGAATACAAAACGGGCAGCGACGATAGTTATGGAGTATGTATTTCATATTATTTACGTTCTTGGTTAAGCACTTCCCTGTCCAGTGCAGTCATCACCTCTCCATTGTCTAGTGCCATCTCAGGGACCGTCCACCAATTCTTAATGATCACTGGGTCATTTTTATCTTTGCGGGTATAGGTAAATTGCGTAGAACCCCATTTTTTATATTTTTCCTGTAACTCAATATCCGTTACTTTGAAATACAAAGTTTCCATCAGCATTACCCCGAGCTGCGTACCTCCCACCTTGAGAAGCGCGCCACCAAACATGCGTTTAGTTTCAATCGGACCCACTTCAGAAAGGAGGTCAAAAATGTATTCAAAAATTCTTTTGAAGTGCTCATGTAATGCAGTATACATCGAAAAATGTGTAAGGTGACTCCTGGCACAACGCGTTGTGCTAGGAGTCACCTTACACATTTTCATCACACAACGCATTCAAATACGAACGCAACAAAACCCTAGGAAAGTCCTAGGGTTTTGTTGATTTAAGACATGTGTATATTTACTTGCAAACTACTCACTCAAATACGAGTCAAAATAAACTGCGTGACAAGTATACCCACCTGGATTCTTCTGCAAGTAATCCTGATGATACCCTTCAGCGTTCCAGAATCGTGTATACGGTTCAAGTGTGGTAACCACCGGGTCATCCCAGCGCTCAGACTCATCAACGATACCAATCATCTCTTGTGCAATTTCTTTCTCTTCTTCAGTTTGGTAGAAGATTGCAGATCGGTACGCAGTCCCTCTGTCATTCCCTTGCTGATTCATGGTTGTTGGATTATGAATCTGGAAAAAGAAATCAAGGATGTGCTTATAGTCAGTTACCTCGTCATCATATTCAATTTCCAGTGCCTCAGCATGGCCATCATGATTTTCGTATGTTGGATTTTCATTGTTTCCTCCTGTGTAGCCTGCTTCGGTGGAGAGGATGCTGGGTTGGGTTCTGATTAACTCCTCCAGGCCCCAAAAGCAACCTCCTGCTACATATATTTTCTTGTTCATATATTTATTTATTAGCTCTTCGATCTCCTACAGAGACTGTTCAGGTTGTCACTATTTCTTCGGTACCTCAGGAATAGCTGGCAACCTCTTGCACAGTGACGTTGAGTTACTGTTCACCCCAGAAACAACCGCCAGCTAGGTATATTTTTTTGATCATAATATTTTAATTAACTTCCTTATTCCTTACAGGAACTGTACACCTTGTCAGGATTTTCTAAAGAAAATACTAGGCAACCTCTTGCGAAATGACAATGAATTACTTCTCTCCTTACAGGAGCTGTTCAGGTTGTCAGGATTTTCTAAAGAAAATACTAGGCAACCTCTTGCGAAATGACAATGAATCACTTCTCTCCTTACAGGAGCTGTTCAGGTTGTCAGGATTTTCTAAAGAAAATACTAGGCAACCTCTTGCGAAATGTCCCCCGGACATTTCTCACCCCAGTAACAACCTCCTGCTACGTATATTTTTTCTTCGTCTTTGCGAGGCCGCAGCTGAAGCAAACCAGCGTCTTATGCTTCCTTCAAATCTAACGAGACACTGTTAATGCAAAATCGGTCGCAGGTGTTTCCGTTTTTCTCTGGTCCATCGGGGAATACATGCCCTAGATGTGCGTCACAATTCTTGCATCGTACTTCAGTGCGTGTCATGCCATGACTATCGTCTGTAATAAGCGTTACTGCCTCTGCACTTGCAGCGTCAGTAAATGACGGCCATCCTGATTTGCTGTCGAACTTAGCATCAGAAGAAAACAATTCTACATCACATACTGCACAGTGATACATCCCATCAGTCTTCTCATCTACATACGCTCCTGCGAACCGTGCTTCCGTTCCATTCTCACGAGCTACTTTATATAGCTCTGGATTGTCTCTCTTCAAATCTGCATCAGTTTTCATATTGATATATGTTTATGGTTCTTGTAATACTTGTTATACGTGACTGTGTCTTATTTATTTCACTTCTTGAACCCCTCTAATTCTTCTTCTGAAAACGTAATGGTGTCCCCTTTGGCGAGCGACCCAGCAATAATCTTTTCGGCAATTGCTTCCTCTACAACCTCCTGAATCGCCCGTTGCATAGGACGTGCGCCAAACTCTGGTTTGTATCCAACAGTTACTAATGTATCAATAAGTGCATCAGTGACCTCGAGAATAAATCCTTTTTTTTCTATACGTTCTTGCAGCTCTAGCAGCATTGCGCGTGCGACATGGGCCTGTTGTTTCCTATCCAATGGTTCAAACACAATAGTGTCATCAAATCGATTGATCAGTTCTGGCTTGAATAAACCTTCTGAAATAATCTGACCCACAAGCTCATCTTCTGAAGCTTCCAGATCCTTACCTTCCTCTACCCATGCAAGTATCTGCTGACTTCCTGCGTTTGATGTTGCGATAAAGATACTGTTGCGTGCGTGTACTTTACGATTGTTTCCATCGGTAAACATTCCTTCGTCGAGAATCTGCAGGAATAAATCATGCACTGAAGTAGAAGCCTTCTCAAACTCATCAAGGAGTACTACGCTGTATGGATGTTCGCTGAGCATATTTGAAAGCACCCCAGGCACACCATTAACTCCAATCAATCGATCCACTGCGTCGGACCCACTAAACTCTGACATATCAATCCGATGCATCGCCTCTTCATCTTTAAAGAATACTGAAGCCAAAGCCTTGGCACACTCCGTCTTCCCTACCCCTGTTGGGCCAAGGAACAAGAATGACCCAATTGGCTTGTTCTCATCTTGAATACCCGCTCGCGAACGTCGCATCACCCCTGAGATAGCCTCTACTGCCCTGTTTTGCCCCACAATTCGTTTATGGAGTACTTCTTCCAAGTTAAGGAGCGTATCGCGTTCACTGACTGTCACCGGCCCCACAGGAACCCCTGTCTTACGAGCAACAACCGTATCAACTGCTGACGCAGTGACCATTGAAATTCTGTTACTGCGCGCGTACACCATTACCTCATCAAGGAGTTGCACTGCCTTATCAGGCATCACCCCATGCACAATATACCGATCAGCATCAGCTGCGATTTGCGACACTCCTGCGTAGGTAAGACGTACGTTGGTGTGTTTCTCGTAGGTCTTCACGAGACCTTGCAAGAGATGTACCGCTGAAGCTTCATCAGGCTCCTCTATCTGCACAATCTGGAACCGTCGCAAGAACCCGTTACTTACCTCAATATCTGTGTGATATGAATCTACTCCGGTTGTTGCGACAATGTGTAGCTCAGGAGTATTCAAATACGGATCAAGTAGTGCGGGGACATCAACCTTCAGTGCATGTGCACTTTCTATAAACGACTGTACGTTATCAATAACCAAAATAATATTTCCTGCGTTGGTAGCTTCAGACAGAAGATGGATCAGGGTCTGCTCAAGTCCCATTTTATTTTCTTGGTTGGCCAGAAGTAACTCAGTATCAAGCACCGTGATGTGCTTACCGATGAGCGACCCAAGTGCCACTCCACTCTCCATCCGTTTCCCTATCTGCATTAAAATATCCATCTTCCCTACTCCTGGCTCACCTACGAGCAACACATTTGCCTCACTGTTACGAACCAAGATTGTTTCAATCTGATGCATGTACTGTGTACCGTACTGTGCATCACTTCCCAGGTTCGAGAAGATCGCATTACTTCGTATTGAGCGAGTGAAACGTTGTAACGTATAAGGAACACCAAACGAGAACTCACTCCCCAGACCACGCCCCATACTGAGCATTTCCTTGCTCCACCATTGCTGCTGCTTTTTCTTTTCTACATGCTGCACGTATGACCACGCAGCTGCACCTTCAAATATTTGTGTGGTTACCCCCTGTTTTTTAAGGAATGTAGCAAAAGAAGCATCTGAAGCGTATAGGTGGTTAATCAAATCAAGGACTGTGTATTGCGTGTCTGATGCAGTGATACTATCACTCCCAATCTTTTCTCTATCTGACGCAATAAATGTAGCGAGGTCTGCCTTTTCTATTCCAAGTCGCAGCAACAGTAACTTCCCTGTTGTTGATACAAAAAGTCCCTTGGTCAGATCGCGAGGGTATCGCGTACACACCCACGCAACTTCATAGGTTATTCCTGATGCTTCATTCTCATTAATCCCCCAGAAATAGAATGTATTAAAATAGAAATTAAAGGATCGTAGTGTCAACAAAAATGCGAGTGTCAGCATACCTACACCAATGAGCGTTCGGTTCTCAGAAAGAAGTATTGAAACATCAGTTCCCTTTGTGAGAAAGAGCTGCTCCGCGCCTGCATACAGAAAGAGAGCAATACACACAACCAGGATCAACAAGGACATGCCTCGAAGTAGTGTATACAGTTTTCCGCGCACGACATGTCGTAGTAGCAGCGCTGGAACATACCGAAGTATTTCTTTTTGCACTGTGTGTTTATCCATACAAAAAACTGATACCTGAAATGAGTAACGCAAAGATCAGCACTGGGAAAACTGTCCAGTAGATATAGAACACAACCAAAAGAAGGCACATACCAACGCTAAGCACTAACCCTAGAATAATCAGCGGTACTCGTACGATGAAACCCACAATACGTGACATGAAGTTTACGATGACTCTTGAGAGAAACGCTTCGATATTAAACCCACCCTGCGAGACGTCAGTCATTCGCTTCCATGGAGAAAAGAGTGTTCGCAGCAAAAGTGCAATAGAAAAAAGCTGCGTTATATACCACAAGTATGTCTTCCAGATAGTAAAAATCTGCGCGTACGCTTTAGTGTAGTGCCAGAAGAAATATGAAAGGAACAAACGAGAGAAATGCATTAGTATAAGTATACCCTTTGAGGAGGGTGTGGGTTGAGGGTGGTGTGTATGTAATAAAATAGACCAGGGCAGAATGCCCTGGTCCTTGTCTCGAGTTAATGAAATAACTAACGACTTTGATTTGCTTCAACGCACGCACCACGTGACGTATGAACACAGCCAAATTTATCAATGTAATATTTTTTCATCTGCTCACCTCCTGTTTTTGGAGGCCGATTTTGCCACTTTGTGTGACTTGTAGCCTCAAAAGGAAATATAGCGGATGGGGGTGAGGTTGTCAATTATATTGATTACATTTCCTATACATGCTGGACGCGACTCGCTGTTCGGCAGGTTTACAATGTTCCGTCGTTCGATTCTGAGAGAAAGCTGACCAGAGGTCTTCATTACATGGTCAGTAGATTCTCTAGGTAGGTTACCGATGGTGTGTAAATGTTACAGTGCCCCAAGGATTGTCTTAATGAATGCTCCAAAAATCAGCGTCAGTAGTAGTCCTATTACAAAGCCTGAAAGTACAAAGCCGAATCCGAATCCGAATCCGAACTTAAAGCCACTTTCAACACTCAGAGCGACCTTAACGGGGTCAGTAATCGCAGTCTGTGTGTACATTGTAGAGTCTTCATTTAGTGCGTCTGCTGATGATACACCTTTATTAAGTATATAAATAAGTATTGCCGCCATCGCGAGGAGGACGAATAGTGAGAGTACTAAGATAGATATGATAGTCATAGGAAAATTGTAGCATAGGGGGGGTGACCAGGGGTCTCTCTCGTTACACGAGCAGTATAGGTTGTAAGCAAAGCTTTTTTTCTGTTTTCACTCGAAAATATAAATAAATTTCTATTTTGCTCATTCAACTGAAAGTCGCGATTATTCCTTCGTCATAATCGCTGGCAACCTTTTCGAGCCCTGACGAAACAGTCTCCCGGACTGTTTCTGTCGCGTAGCACTAAAGCAAAAACACTCCCAAAGGAGTGTTTTATGCTAAGTGCTAGGGGTTTGGTACGACGTTGGAACTATTTTCATATAAAAAGTCGCCCA
>JBLHQB010000029.1:0-8884 GCA_047624725.1 Patiriisocius sp.
AAAAACGGCACCTAACGAGTGCCGTTTTTTTTAGATCAGTGCAACAGCACTCTTCCGCAGTCGATTTCACGTTCAGATACTGCGCCAGTGATGTTTTCAATTCCGTAGCGTGCTAACTTTTTTCGCACGAATACGAATGTCGCGTGTGGCAGAATGATGTCCGCCTTGCGTGGTGGGCTACTTCCTGGCTGCGGGAAGTATGTAATGGGAATAAAGACTCCTGTGAGTCCTGTGTTGGGACATCTGTATATTGCTAGGTGTGCCTTTTGCTTTGCACGCTTAGCAGTACGCGGAATATCAACCCAAAAACTCATAAAGATACCCGTGAGTATTTGCTGTTGATGTAAATACTTTAGAATCTGTGACTCGGCCTGAAGGTTTCTCATCTAGCTCCCCTGGTTGCTTCTATTTCTATTTATACCCTCTGGTACAATAAGTCGTCAAGTATGTATTGGATTATAAAACGAAAACGCAAAAGAGCTACCAGTGTCACTAAGCATTATCTGCTGCATAAAGAGTCAGCACGAATACAGATTCGCGCCAAGCTACTGTACTGGAATCAGTTTTATAACCTGAGCTACAACCGAGTAGCTATACGCAATCAGCGAAGGTGCTGGGGGAGTTGTACGTCGCTTGGGAATCTTAATTTTAGTTACAAAATCCTGTTTCTACCAGAACATCTCCAGGATTACATTGTGGTGCATGAATTATGTCACTTAGCGGAATTAAATCATGGCCAGGGGTTTTGGAACCTTGTTGCACAGCAAATACCAGAATATAAAACACACATCGCAGAACTTCGCACCATTGAGCAGGGTGGTATGTCGTACACCCGTCTTGAGAAACTGAAAGATATTCAAAATACTAGCGTAGTAGAAAGTATATAAATGTATAGTTACTGTATGAAAAATAAAGTACTCGCAGGACTAGCGGTGTTGATTATTGTAGGAATTGCCGTATTTGCCTTGATGGGCAGTGATGTTATGCGCTCAAGTACACAACAGGATTCAGATTCGGACCTGATGGTGCTAGATAGACTCGATACGCAAGAGGGTGTTGACGATGTGGATCCTGATGCCATTGATGCTTCAGATGTACATGAAGGTGATGCGATGGAAAGCGCTGCTGATGCATCTGAAGATACTGAAGGTATGACTGACGTTTCTTCGGACACAGAAGAAAAGACCAAGACTGAACCAGAAGGCGACAATATGATCGCTACAAATATCTCTGCTAGCGCGGAAGATATTAAGGAAAACACGGTACTGGTAGCAGGAGGGTGTTTCTGGTGCGTTGAGAGTGATCTTGAGAAGCTTCCAGGAGTGATCGAAGTTGTGTCTGGATATGCTGAAGGGACCAACGAGAACCCAACATACAGTGACTACAATAAAAACGGACACCGCGAGGTTGCTGAAGTGACCTTTAACCCAATGGTGGTGACGTACGAAGAGATTTTGATCTATACACTCAAGCATACAGACCCAACTGACGATGATGGTTCGTTTGGTGATCGTGGTGACTACTACTCAACAGCACTCTATTACGAAAACGAACAGGAGAAACAGGTGATTGAGGACCTGATCGCTGAGATTGATGCGTTCGGACCATATGATGCACTACTTGCCGTTGATGTGGTAGAACGTCCAACATTCTGGGTTGCAGAAGACTTCCATCAAAACTACTACAAAGGAACGGTATCCAAGCTTAAGTACGGATTTTACCGAAAGGCATCAGGACGTGATGCATTCATTGAGAAATATTGGCCAAACGATACTAGTGCATCACTTGCATGGCGTACTGCACAAAGCGACGCAAGCAATGATGTATGGAGCAATTTCGTAAAGCCGACTGATTCAGTGCTTCAAGAGTTGCTCACTACAATTCAGTACAAGGTGACACAGCAAAACGGCACCGAGCGTTCGTTTACTAACGAGTATTGGGATAATCATGAAGACGGTATTTATGTAGATATTGTTTCTGCTGAACCATTGTTCTCCTCAACACATAAGTTTGATTCAGGCACAGGGTGGCCGTCGTTCACTCGACCAATTGAATTTAGCTTAGTAACTGAACATGACGATTACTTCCTGTTGAGCAAACGAACCGAGATTCGTTCAACGCTCGCTGACTCGCACTTAGGGCATGTATTTGCTGATGCACCAAAGAAACTTGGAGGAATTCGATACTGTATGAACTCAGCGTCATTACGATTTGTACCTCTCACTGACATGGAGGCAGAAGGATACGGAGACTTCTTGTACTTGTTTGAGTAGGAGGTTAGTCTGGTGAATAAAAATCTATGTATCATGTGTGATACATAGATTTTACTTTATGTGGAAAGAAAGCCCCGACAGGCAAGGTCTGTCATAAATTTTTAGTAAAATGACAGGCCTTGCCTGTATCCTTGGTAACTTTGCGTGCGTGCAGAAGAAAGTGCTGTACAATATGCACATTATGGAATGGATACAGATTGGAATTTGGACGTTATATTTATTGTTTGCATTATTTGCACTTGTCCGTGGAGCTGACATGTTTGTTGAAGGAGCGAAGGACATAGGAGCAAGCCTTGGGATGAGTTCGTTTGCTATTGGTGTTTTAATTGTTGGTTTTGGTACTTCATTTCCTGAGCTGGCTTCCTCAGTTGCAGCTATTTTGCAAAACTCGCCAGAGCTAGTGGTTGCAAACGCGGTAGGATCCAATATTACCAACATCCTTTTGGTTGTTGGATTTGTCGTTGTCATGGGAGGGAAGATTGTTATTAAAAGAGATCTTATTAAAACAGAGCTCCCAATCTTCTTTATTGCATCAGCACACTTTATCTTAATGATTCAAGATGGAGTCATTGATCGACTTGAGTCAGTGTTGCTGGTGGCTACATTTGCTGCGTATATCTGGTACCTGTTTGGTGAGGCTGAACATGACGATAAGGTTGATTTGATAAAAGGTGCAGGGCGTCGTCCACAGCTAAAAGCTAATGCACTGGCATTTCTTGTTATGGGATTAGGTGCAGTTTTGGTGGGCGCACACTTCTCGATTCAAATGGTTATCAATATCGGAACTGCGTTAACTATCCCTATTGAACTGATTTCTATCTTTGCAATTGCGTTAGGTACATCATTACCTGAACTTTTTGTTGCAATCAAGAGTGTGCGAGCTGGTCATGGTGAAATGGCAATCGGAAGTATTTTTGGTTCAAACGCATTTAATATTCTTATGGTGGTTGGGATACCCGGTTTGTTTATCTCGCTGCCAGCGACACTCGTAGTTACTAGCGTTGGAGTCCCGATACTTATTGCTGCATCAGCAATCTTTTTCGTGAATGGCCTTGCGCGACAAATTATGCGATGGGAAGGAATGATGATGCTTATATTCTTTGCATTCTTCCTCTTGAAACTTATAGACTTTTTATAGAATGTGCTAATGTGCGTCTATGTTGGAATTTCCAGAAATACTCCTTATTGATAAGCCGTTAGCAATGACGTCTTTTGATATTATCCGTGTACTACGTCGTCGTCATAAAGAAGAGGGGGGCGAAGGGCGGCTGAAGGTCGGACACGCAGGTACTCTTGATCCGCTTGCTACCGGCTTGATGATTCTTGGTGTGGGGAAGGGAACCAAGAAGCTTACTGATCTGGTGAAGCTCGATAAAGAATATATTGCAGAAGTACGCATCGGCGAGAAACGAACTACCGGCGATCTTGAGGGGCCAATTATGGAAGAAAAAGAAGCTGTAGATATCCATGAAGAGGAAATCATGGGTGCTGTTGCTGGACTGATAGGGACATTGCGTCTGCCTGTATCTGCGTACAGTGCGATTAAGAAAGAAGGGAAGCCGATGTATAAGCGTGCTCGTGAAGCTGAGAAGAAAGGGGAGGTAGTTACGGATGTCCCCGTGCGTGACATGGTTGTGTATGAGACAGAGGTTTTGAATATTGAAAATACTGTAGTAGATCAAAAGAAACGAGTTGTTGTAACTGTACAATTCTCTGTAGCTAGTGGTGTGTATGTCCGTTCGCTTGGTGAGGAACTTGGCAACAAGTTGGGTTACCCTGCAACGCTTCAGGCATTGCGGCGGACGAAGGTTGGGGAGTTTGATATAAAAGACGCACATCAATTAGACGAATTTTAAACATAGTAAACCCCGAGTCAGTGACTCGGGGTTTTGGTTTGTGGATTGCTATTGAAGCAATTGCATTCTTGAATTGGTGACCGCGTTTGCTAGTGAAACAAGATGACCTTCACCAATGCCGACTCCAGACTGAAGTTCTAGCGTCAGGATCATGGTGTCTGACCCCGTTGCTGATGATCTAACTGTCCTGAATCCTGCTTCATGCGTTGCTGCATGCATGTCAGTGAGTTGGTCCAGATGGCTCACTTCGGTGACATGCAATTGGCAGGCATTTTTTGGGCTCTGACGGTCAGCCGTAATAGTAACCGTTGGCGTGTCTAAAAGATCTTTCAAGTTTGTACTCCTGTTTGCTCGACTCTCAATTGTTTGAGAACTCGTATGTATTTAACCATGAAATAAATTTATGTAAAGAAAATCCCCGTGCTAAGTGCAAGGGGATTCCTCGTTGTTTATGAAACGTGTATATGCAGCGATACGCTGCATTGCGCGTTGGGTCTTCGGGCAAATATTGCGTGTCTTTCTGTCCCAAGTCATATAGATCGAAACAGTGCTTGAGTACAAATTTCGTGCTTGAATTGACCAGTCATTGTCATTCATCTGATCATCAAAGAATTGATGTTTGCAGACTGCAAAATTCGTCTTCTCACCAGTTTCTTTCCGAGTAGCTATTTTTACTCCCCATAGCTTTCTAAAATCTTTCAGCGCTTGGGTGGCGATAGCTTGGTCGTCTTCAGTGTGAGGACGAATAGGTCTAACGCTTTGCTCAAGTGGTGTAAGAAGCGAATACTCTAAACTTGTCTTACATAGAGCCCAGTACAGGAGCTCTTGGTCAATAATTTTTGCCATGAATTTATCCTTCTGTATTTAGCGATAGTCATCCAATAGAATAACTTGAGCTGATTGTGTGATACCGGCTGCTTCTGCAAGTGCAGTAGAAAGTGGTATTACAATTGAACCATAAAAAACTGATGTGCCGTTGGTTTTGAAATGTCTTCCATTGTGTGAAAAAGAGTACATTATTTACCCCTATGTGTTGAACTTTCTATCTACTTTATACAACATAAAACAAAAACTGTACAGCGTACTGTACAGTTTTTGTTTATTTAATATCAGTATAATCAAGATCGTTTCCGTCTGGATCGATGATGTGTTCGTTAGCTGAGGTTATTCGTTCTTGTTCTTCAAGCTGTTTTTGTATTTCAGCCATTTCCTCTCGGTATTCATCAGACGATTTTTTAAGATCCCAGTTTCGGTTTTTTGCTTCCGCACCCTTTTTACCCATGGCTGAGAGACTCTCATGATCTGATGCTTTCATGGCACCGCGCACGAATGCTGGTTTTCGTCTAAAAGCCTCGAATCCCATCTTAAAAAAGTGATTCCACCACAGCCTTCACATCGCCTCCGTCTGCAGTCCCACCAAGCTCTTTCATAACTGCGCCAATAAGAATTCCCATCTTAGCCTTATCGTCTACACCAAGATCAGCTTTCTTCGCTTCAGCAATAGGACGAATCTCATCTTGTGAAAGCAATTGCGGAAGGTATTCTTCAAGTACGATAAGTTCCTCCTTCTCTGGTACTGCAAGCTCAGGGCGCTCAGCTGCTTCGTATTGTGTAATTGATTCTTTTCGTTGTTTTGCTGAACGCTTGATAACTGCTAGAGCGTCATCGTCAGTAAGGATGTCTTGGGGAGTTTTCCCGTTTGCTACCAAGTCATTCATGAATGCAGTCATTAAACCCCGTACCACCCGTAGTCGTACTTCGTCTTTTGCTTTCATTGCGTCTTTAAGTGAGGCTTTAATTTGCTCGTGTAGTGACATAAATAGTTAATTAATTTTAATCGTGTACCAAACATGAGGAATACTCATAAAGGTACAGCGTGTCTGTAAGGTATACTACCACTATGTCGAGTTCTCCAAAAGACCTAAACGTGCAGGTGGTGCACGCAACAAAAGTACAGGAAAAATCATACGCGTACCACGCTCACGATCCTCGTGAGGTACTTACAGTGGTTGGGTCTACTGATGAAGGGTTACCAATGCGCGAGGTACGCAAGCGTCAAAAGGAAGGAGCTCCCAACAGCTTCACGCCAAGTAAAGAAGAAACCTTCGCTGACAGGTTCGCAGGTCAGTTCAAGAGTCCATTGGTTTTGGTGCTTGTTGTTGCGTTTGGTATCACTATGGCGTTGGGTGAGTATATTGATGCGGGTGTTATCGCATTGGCGTTATGTATCGCTGTTGGAGTTGGAGTACTGCAAGAAGGTAAGGCATCTCGGGCATTCCAGAAGCTAGCACAGTCGCAAGTTCGTGTGGCGACCGTGATCCGTGAAGGTCGGAAGCATCAGATTGAGGCGTCGAAAGTGGTGATTGGGGACGTTGTGATACTCACTGCTGGTACGCAGGTACCTGCTGATATGCGACTGATCCGTTGTAAGCAACTGACGGTAAATGAAGCAGCGCTTACGGGTGAATGGATGCCAGTAGATAAAGGTCTTGATGCGGTTGCTGTTGGGGCGCCATTTGCTGAGCAGTCGTCTATGGCATGGATGGGGACGTTTGTGTCTGAGGGGTATGCGCAGGGTGTTGTTGTGGCGATTGGAGATGATACTGCTGTAGGAACATTGGCCCAGAGTGTGCACACTGTTGAGGAGGTGGATACACCGCTGCAGGGCGAGATGCGAAAGCTTTCTACAATAATGCTGTATATCGTTGGTGCATTAGTACTTTTTATTTTTGTGGCGGGTCTGATACAGGGTCAGACATTGCACGACATGCTGCTGATGTCTATTGCTATTGCAGTAGCTGCTATTCCTGAAGGACTCCCAGCTGCAGTGACAATTATTCTTGCGGTGGGAATGGAGGCTCTTTTAAAGCGCGGCGGCTTGGTGCGTAACCTGCTTGCAGCAGAGACACTGGGTTCAACAACGTACGTGCTTACTGATAAGACGGGAACACTCACACAGGCAAAGATGGAAGTGGTCGGTGTTCTTCTTGAGGAGGATCAGTACGTTGCGCACGCAGACTTTATACAAGTAGGAGAAGTGTATGACCTTTTTGATACGTCGCTTGCTGCGGCTGATGCGTACACGGATGAGGGTACACACGAACGCGTTATCCGTGGTGATTCTGTCGAGCGCGCAATTCTTGAATCTGCAACGAGCGTGGAGATTGATGAGAAAAAGGGGAGCCTGCGGTCGACGCGTATTGATTACTTGTCATTCACTTCAGAGAATCGTTTTGCAGCAGGGTTGTGTGAGGAAGGTGATGGTTTGCGACTGTGTGTAAACGGTGCTCCGGAAACACTCCTTAAGCACGCAACAAGTATCATGCGCGTGAGCGGTATTGAAGTGCTGCACGATGAGGCTAAGTTGCATCTTTCTCAGGCGATTGCGAAGTATACGCTTGAAGGGAAACGACTGGTTGCTGTGGGGTACAAGCAGGTTTCATATGACGACATTCCAGAGACTGATGACACGCTGCTTGAGGACCTTGTGTTCGCGGGTGTACTGATTATTGATGATCCTGTCCGTGTAGGGGTAGAGAAGGCGATTGCTGGTGTGCAGTCAGCAAGTGCTCGGGTTGTGCTTATTACCGGAGACAATCCACAAACAGCACTTTCTATTGCGCAGCAGGTAGGGATCGCTGGAGAAGATGACGTAGCACTTACCGGAGACGATATTACACAACTTTCTGATGATGAATTATTTATTGCACTACGTGATGTAAGTGTTTTCGCACGCGTGCTTCCAAAACAGAAGATGCGTATTGCGATGGTGTTGCAGCAGAAGGGTGAAATCGTAGCAATGACGGGCGATGGGATTAACGACGCACCTGCGCTTCGTCGTGCAAACATTGGTATTGCTATTGGATCAGGAACTGAGGTCGCTAAAGAAGCATCTGACTTGGTTTTGGTGGACGATAGTTTTGAAACTATCTATGCTGCCATTGAAGAGGGGCGTCGTATTACTTCAAACTTGCGTAAGATTGTGGGGTACCTCCTTTCAACAAGTCTCAGCGAAGTAGCACTTATCGCAACTGCGCTCCTGACTTCTTCAGCGGTACCGATTCTGCCTGCACAAATTCTCTGGGCGAATATGATTGAAGAAGGTTTGATGAGTGTTGCGTTTGCGTTTGAGAAGGGGGACAAGAATGCGATGAAGCGAAAGCCGTTTGATATTCACGAAGAAGGTCTGCTTTCTCGACACATGATTTGGTTTATGGTGTTTGTGATTACGACATTGAGCACCATCACTATCTCGCTGTATCTCTACTTGCTGTATATCGAATTGCCTTTGGCAGAGCTACGAAGTGTCATGTTCCTCTCAATTTCTATGGACTCACTATTTATTTCATTTGCCTTTCGGTCACTTGCCGTACCTATCTGGAAGATCCCGTTGCATACAAATTTGTTTTTCATGGGATCATTCCTTCTTAGTGTAGGAATGCTTGCGGTAGTATTGACTGTGCCATTCTTCCAGTATTTACTTTCGTACACACCATTGCCGTGGAATTTCATTATGTATGCAGTAGGGACCAGTGTGCTTTCGCTGGTGACTATTGAGCTAGGGAAATTCTTTTTCTACGAAGGGAAGTAATGGAGTAAAACAAAACGTATGTAAGGAGAGCCCCTCCACACACGTTTTGTGTTGTGTTGCCGTTGTTCATATCATGGTAAAATACCCAGACTATGGAAATAATTCAGATTGCAGTGCTCCTGCTCCTTGTCGCAGTGTTAGCGATATTGGTATACAACTCATTT
>JBLHQB010000030.1:0-8539 GCA_047624725.1 Patiriisocius sp.
TTGAGGTTGATGGATGGGAGAAAGTACGTGAGTGTTCTGAGTCTCAGCCGCAATTACGCGACTGGGAATTACTCCGAGATCGCTTGCAATCAGGTCAGGCAACAGATGCTCCTATCGTTATGAAATTTGGAGATCGGTATCATTTAGTTGCAGGGAACACGAGGCTGATGGCTGCAAAAGCGCTGGGAGTCAGGCCTCAAATTTTGTTGTTTGAAATTGATGTGTAGCCCACAATTTCTTTTCCACCTCACCTTTGCACTATTTATGCAGTAAGCACCTATAATAGAGGGAGATATGCGCGAGGGTGCTCCAAAACAATTTTCTTCTGCGGAGGAAGAGATTTCATATTTACGTCAACAGATTGCTGAGAAAGAGCGGACGCTTTTGGACCGTGCACCTGAAGCTGATCAGCTCGAGTTGGAGACAGTGGGGAAGCAGGAGCTTTTTGAATATGGGACGTTTACACCCAACACGGTACTCACCCAAGAACTGCAGATGGAACCAGAGGAATTGGCGTCGCACGCTGAACATATTTCAACCTCGACGGATGCGGTTGAGGAGATCGTGAAGCTCGCGCTTGAGAAGGGTATTCACAATGCACTTTCAGTAATGGAGAAGAGTAATAATCCGTTTGCTACTGACGAGATTCATCGTCGCTTGGTGGAGCTTATTAAAGAAGGAGGACAGGTACAGGATCTCAAGGAAGGTGTCGCGCCATGGGAGTTGCTCCACATGACACTCTTTGAGGTGGCGCTTCCCGAGATACGTACTAAGGATGGACATGATCATCAGTTGCCTGAGTTATTTGGGATGATGGAACAGTTTTACGCAGGGATGCAGGCTGTTGGTCAGAAGAAGAATGAGCACTATGTGCTTGAGGTGGCTTCGCCAGAGGGGAGCGATCATATTATTTTTTATGTAGCGATCCCGACGCAGTATGTGGACCTCTTCCAGAAGCAAATCCTTTCACTCTACCCAGACGTTGTCCTTACTGAACAAAAGCACGACTACAACATCTTTGTAGAAGGTGGAGCATCGAAGGTTGCGGTAGCAACGCTTAAGAAGCACCCTGTGTATCCGATTCGTGGGAAGGATAGTTTTGAGTCTGACCCGTTTGCAGTGCTGCTTAATGCGTTTTCGAAGATTGAAAAGAATGGGGGTGGCGCGGCTTTGCAAGTGATCATTAAGACCACGACAGGCGCATACAACAAACAGTACGAAGGGATCATTAAACGCGTAGAGAAGGGGATGAAGACTAGTGAAGCTATTGCGCGCAGTACCTTTAGCGGTGACATGTTCGTGAGTATGAAGGAGCTGATTTCAGCAGGGGTGACTAAGAAAGAAGAGCACGATATGCTCCCAACCTCACAGTCTGACCAAGATGTGATTAATTTATTTTCTGAGAAGCGCATGGCACCGATTGTTGAGACAAATATCCGGGTGGCGGTGTCAGCCAAAGATGAGGTGCGTGCAGCACAAATTCTTAACGAAGTTGAGGCAACCTTTAATCAGTTCGAACATACCCAAGGAAACAAGATTCGATTCAATCATCTGTCAGGGAAAACAATGCAGCGAGAGATCAAAGCCTTCTCATTCCGTGAGTTTATGCCAAAGCGAGTGATGCCGTTGTCACTGATCGAGCTTTCGACAATGCTGCACTTCCCAGCTGATGGTATTGACTCATCTCCCGAGTTTAAGCAATCGCGTGCGAAGACTGCAGCGGCACCAAGCGAGATGCCAGACTCTGGAACGTTGCTTGGTACCAACTCACACCGTGGAGCAGACCGAGAGGTGTACATATCAGCGGAAGACCGGCTACGGCACTTCTATATCATTGGACAGACAGGGACTGGTAAGACGACTTTGATGAAGAATATGATCGCACAAGACATCGCTTCAGGAGCGGGTGTGTGTATGATTGATCCCCATGGTACTGATATCGAAGACATCTTGAGTTCTATCCCTCCTGAGCGCGAGAAGGATGTGATCTATTTCGATCCGTCACGTATGGATCGTGTGGTTGGGTTTAATATGCTCGAGTACGATATTAATAAGCCTGAGCAGAAGACGTTTGTAGTGAACGAGCTCTTTTCAATATTCCAAAAGCTCTATGGAGGTAACCCAGAATCTATGGGTCCAATGTTTGAGCAATACTTCCGTAATGCGACATTGTTGGTGATGGAAGACCCTGATAGCGGGAGTACGCTTATGGATATTTCTCGCGTAATGGTAGATGCGAAGTTCCGACGTATGAAGCTTGAGAAGGCGACTAATCCGGTGGTGGTCCAGTTCTGGAAGGAGATTGCGACCAAGGCCGGCGGGGAAGCATCACTTGAAAACATTGTGCCGTACATTGTGTCTAAGTTCGATGTGTTTACCGCCAACGACTACATGCGGCCCATCATCGGGCAGCAGAAGTCAGCGTTTGATTTCCGTCAGGTGATGGATGAGAAGAAGATTCTATTGGTGAACCTTTCAAAGGGTCGCCTGGGTGAAATCAATGCAAACCTGATCGGTATGATTATGGTGGGGAAAATTCTTATGGCCGCACTCTCGCGAGTGGACGACCCAACTAAGAGCTTCCCTGACTTCTATTTACACATGGATGAGTTTCAGAATATTTCAACCAGCTCAATTTCTGCAATTCTCTCTGAGGCACGTAAGTACAAGCTAGGTCTCACTGTCGCGCACCAATTTATTGCGCAGTTGGATGAGGATATTAAAGATGCGGTATTTGGAAACGTGGGATCAATGGCAGTCTTTCGAACAGGTCCTGAGGACGCACAATTCTTAGAACCACAGTTTGCACCAACGTTTGAAAGTAGTGACTTGATGAATGTGCCAAACCGCACGGCGTACATGCGTGTCTTGGCAAATGGGACACCAACAAAGCCATTTAGCATGGCAACCCATGCACCAAATGAGACCGACCACGACCGCGTACAACGCATGATTGAGATGAGTTATCAGAAGTACGGGAAGCCACGTGCGGAGGTTGAGGCAGACATCGCACAACGTTATCAAAAACCGGAGGTTAAGAATGACGATCCATTTGGTATGATGTAAGAAATTATGGTAAGAAAATCTTTTGGAGAAAAATGGGGTATGAATTTTGCTGTGGTCAGTGAGGCTGAGGGTGTTTCTCGTGGGAGTGAATCAGGAGGATCTCCATCTGTTGAAAAACAAGAGTCTTCTGAACAAGATATTTTTTCCCTGGAAACTGTTGAAGGAAGAAAAAAAGTATTTAAGTCAGCGATTACGTTATTCACTGAAGGTTATCAGATCCGTACTGCGCTAGGTTTTGAGGGAGCTCGTTCTGGTCTCAAAAAAGAAGAAGTAGAAGGAAACTTCCCACTGCGAATGCAATACGCAAAGCTCAAAAAAGCTTTAGGTGAGGTTTCAAGAAAAGCTGAAGAATTTGGCGGTGATGCAATTACTGATGAAGAGACTGCTGGCGTGCAAACTAAATATAATGCATTGGTAAAGCTGCGTGATCGAGTGGAAGCTGCTGCACGCGAAAAAGGAATTGTTATTGAACCTGTAATGGAGTTAGATGTGGAAGTCGTTTCTTCAGTACCTGAAGAACCTGCGGCTGCAGATGTGGAATTTGTTCCTGCACCTGAACAAGAGTACGAAGATGATCCTCAGGTAGATAAGCGTTCTGTAACTGAACAGTCGCTAGCGCAAATCCGTGCGATGCTAAAGCAGAAAAACCAACCTGACATAAGTGTGCCAGAAGATGAGCAGACGAGTGCTGATCAGCAAGAGCCAGGGTCCCTGCACACAGCAGCTGGTTTTGCTGCGTTTGAAGCAAGTGAGGCAATGCGTGTAGCTGAATCGTTGGGCTCTGTAGAGGAATCAGGACCGAGAGAGGATGACGATACTGTTCCTGAGTTTGGACATGGTGAAGCCGGCCTTAAAGCGTTTGAAGCATCTGAGGCTGGGCGTGTTGATAAAATTCTTCATGAAGATGACCCTAAAGAAGTAGAAAAATCAGAACCTTTTGTATTAACTCCAGAGATGCGTGTGGATGGGGATGAAGTGTCACCTGAAACTGTATCGGAGGTGATTGCGATGACTCAGCCCGCAAGGACTGATGAGTTTGTATTTAAATCTGGAGAGCAATCAGGTACTAGCGAGACTGAACCTTTTGTACCCAAGAGTCCTGTTTTGGAAAATTTAGATTATCAACACCATGATCGTCTTCGTGAAATTCAAGGTTTGCCTGCTATTGAGCGACCTGCTGCAATTGTTGCTGCAATGCAAGCAGAAAGTATCTCTGCACTTGATCGCAAGGGATATTCAGAAAGTGTGTCAGAAATGAAAAAGGACAAAGGTGGATTTAAGCGTTGGGCAAGGCGATCGGTTATGGGGGCGTTGGCTCTCCTTATGACAACAGTTGCACTCAATGACAAAGAGTCACCTGACACAGTTTCTGCAATGACCAAAGCTCCGTCAATATCTAATTCGTTCTCACATGATGGACCTGTTGATGTTGTGGTTCCCGGAATTGATTCAGCGGTCCATACGCTTGATAAACTCCCGACACAACTAGAGTCTGTGAATGATGATTTCTTAGGATTTCCTACAGAGGCTACAGCAAATCCTTCACCATATGTTTCTGAAATTCCTTCAGTCACAGAAAGTGCTGTTGCTTCAGGGGATGTTGAAGCGGTAGATGTTGTGAACGGTGTTCCTGACACAGGAATCACTTCCACATACGAAGCTCCCGCGGAGACTGTTTCTGAAACTCCGGAAGTGGTCTATGAATTCTCTGGTGCAAAAAATGCTGAAGGGAAAGTGATTGATACTGTTTCAGAAGCTGCATTCGAAACATGGAAAGCTGATAAGACGGTCAGTGAAGGCCTTAATGTTTCTAGTGCACAATTCCTTTCGGGGATGTGGTCTCTGATAGCTGACATGGAAAAGAATCCAACAGCTCACGCTGAGCTTACAGAAGCAATGGGAGTTGATTCTGGAGACATTCATACGGTGTTTGAGGGGTCAAACAATAGCGTTGACTTACAGCCGTTCTTTGCAAGTGTAGCTAACAATATAAAATAATATGTCAGTGCAACTTACAACAGAACAATTGCAGACATTGGGTATTGAACATTACGCACCAACTGAACGTGAGGCGTTTGTGGCAAAAATCGGCGGCTTAGTATTCGATGCATCTATCATGCGGTTGATGGATACACTCAACGAAGATCAAATGTACGCATTTACGCACGCCATTGAGTCATACGATTCGTTCGATGCAACACTTGCGCATATTCAGAAAACCTATCCCGTATTTAATACAATGCTCCAGGAAGAACAGCACTCGTTTATGCAGAAGTTCGTCTCTCGTATTCAGGCGCAAGGGGTGTAGGTTAATTTAAAATAAAAGGTATCCACATGGGGTGCGGGTATAGCTCGCACCTCTTTGGTGTATACTGTGTGAGATATGTCGAGTATGACAGGAGGTTCTTCAGCACTTAGTTCTTCAACGCAAAAATCAAGCGTTGCTTTTAACTTGCGTGAAGAACTGTCGGTACTCAAGCTCTTGAAACGAATCCACCACAGTACACTTACCGTGGATACAAAAAATGGATTACGTGACACAGTGTTCTCGTTTAGAACGGTGCCTGGAGCACAGATGACTGATGCACTTAAGGAAATGTTTGCATCGCACGGTTTTGATATTGTTGCTGGCAATGAGCAGTCCTCAGTATCAGCAGAAGCGCCGATGGAAGAGCTTGCAGAAGTATTTACACCAGAAGCAGTTCCAGCCACACAGCCACTTACTAATCGACGAGGAACTTCTCGAGGTAAGCCAAATTTTGCTCCTGCGTCAGTGACTACAGAAGCTGTTTCATCAACACCAATTGCAACACCTGAAGTTGCTGTTGTGTCTGAGCCAATTATAGAAGCGCCTGAACCAGTGGAACCTGTTATTTCAACACCTGTTGAGGTAGTGCCTGAACCAGCAGCCTCGGTGATTCCAGTACCAGCACCTGTTGAAGTTCCTGCTGAGGTAGTACCAGCAGCCGAGTCAGTGCTTGATCGAATTAAGAAAATCAAGAAAGAGGTTAATGAGCTTGTTGGGAATCCTGTAAATCTTATTGATGTAAACAACGAAGTAGGACGTGAGTACATGACTGCATTGCTCGATGCGATGAAGAAGAATAATGGAGGTACCCCACAAGAAGTTGCAGTAGCTATGACTCGCCTTGAGAGTGCATTCGCTTCAGTACAAGTGACAGTCAGTACGGCATCTACGCCCACAACGATGCCAGATGCTGCTGTTGATGCAACGATAGAGGCTGAAGCACCAACTCCAGTAACACCAGAGCCAGTTATTCCTGCGGTACCATCATTCACGTCTGTGCATGACACACATGCGCAAGCGCCAGAAGTTGTTGAGACACCCGAACCTACTGCAGAACCAGTAGTAACCCCTGTTCCAGAAGTCGAAGTTGCATCTCCTGTAGTTGCACCAATCCCTGAAGTTGCAGTACCTGAGCCTGTAGCTCCTGAAATTGTTACTCCAGAACCAGTGATACCCGTTGAACCCGTAGTATCTGAAGCTCCATCCGTAGAAGCTGCACCTTCTGGAATCATGTCTGTAGCCAAAGAGAAGCAGATTGCTGATCTTCTTACTTCACAAAAACAAGAAGCAGCAGTTACTGATAAGCAGCGTAGTGACGCTGAGATTGCAGGACTGGATCCTCTGATGACTCCAGACGTAACCAACGGTCTGCACCAATTAGTTTCAGAATGGGAACTCTTTAAGAGTAGTGGATTATTTGGCACGGGCCCGAGTGGTGCTGAACATCCTTTGTATAAAAAATTGTCGGTGCTGACCATGTCAGCGATTGTTGCAGGGCGCTTCGATGAGGCGACTCCGCAGATCAAGCGAAGTATCACTGATTACATGAATGGCTGGCGATACGAAGAGGGAATCCTGCACGAACACGGAGAGACATTTGAAAACTACCTACGCCGCGTGATTAAACACATCCTCGAAAAACGCTTTACCGACACTCCAGTGAAGCCACTATAAATACAGACTACTTTCAAAACACATCATGTCAGAACATGAGGTGTTTTCTGTGTCATGTTCTATGTAGGAAGGCGGTGGTTTGGTATACTTACCGACATGAATTCTCATCATGCAATTGTTTGTATCGCATCGTCACTTGAGTCTGCGGATATACCGCAGGCGTACAAAGTGCAGTCCAGTGATGTGACGCACATAATAACCGACCGGTTTGCTATTGCTGATGCGCGAGCACTTTCAACTAACGCGTTACAAAAGCCAATTGAGCAAGATACCCGTGTATTTGTACTGGTAGTTAAAGCACTTCCGATAGAATCGCAGAATGCGCTGCTTAAGCTCTTCGAGGATCCTCCTGAGTATGCGCAGTTTTATCTCGTTATTCCGCAAGAAGGAATGCTGATTCCGACACTCGCTTCGCGGGTTTCAATTATTGATTCCAATCAAGGAACGAAGCTAGAGACAAACGATATATTTGAAACCTTTCACAAGGCGTCATATGCAGATCGCTTGAGTTCTATTGCCGACGCAGCAAAGAAGAAAGATGTGCAGTTTTTCGAAGAGATTGTAGTTGGGGCGGAAGTATTTGCTTCTAAAGATTCACAAAAGAACGCGCAGCTACTATCGTCGATATTGTTTATCCGCGGATACTTAAAGACGCCGGGAGCGTCAGCCAAGATGTTGTGTGAAGAATTGGCCCTATCGCTGCCAAAAGGCTAGCTGTGGTACTATATAAAAGTAATATAATTGATACGTATGATAGATTTTGATGCACGCAGTAAAGGAATTTTTGACTGGCTTACTACTGAGTATGTTGGTATTCGAACAGGACAGGCTACACCCGCACTTTTAGATAGTATTAAGGTGGAGAACTATGGAAGCATGATGCCATTAAACCAGGTTGGTTCTGTTGGTGTTGAAGACGCGCGAACATTACGTATTTCTCCATGGGATGCAGGGAGTATTAAGGCTATTGAGACGGCGCTGCGAGATGCTGATTTAGGAATTTCAGTATCAGTTGATTCTGCAGGGCTACGCGTTATTTTCCCAGAACTTACTAGTGAACGACGAGAACAGCTTTTAAAGCTTGGTAAGAGTAAACTTGAAGACGCTCGAGTGTCAGTGCGAAGTGCACGTGATGAATTCATGAAAGACCTTGAGAAACAACAAAAAGATGGAGACATCAGTGAAGACGATAAGTTTACACAGCGTGAAAGTATGCAGAAGAAGGTAGATGCGGTCAATGCACAGCTAGAAGGGTTATACACACACAAGGTGACGGAAATTTCTAAATAGATAATCAATAGATACAAATTAGCCTATGACAATACTTTTATTTTTCCTGGTACTTTTTGTACTTATCTTGGTGCATGAATGGGGGCATTTTATTGTGGCGAAGAAGACAGGGATGCGTGTAGATGAGTTCGGTATTGGATTTCCTCCAAAGCTGTTTTCTAAGGTGTGGCACGGTACAGAATATACATTTAACTTGCTCCC
>JBLHQB010000031.1:0-8440 GCA_047624725.1 Patiriisocius sp.
CAAATGATGCATATCCAGATGATTGGTTCTGATGAGGACCAGTATGGATTGGAATGTTACTTTGATACTATTGGCCCGAATATGCAGTGAAATGAGGGGTATGTAGGGGTTTGTTCCAGGATTAAAGTTTAGTGATAAATGAAACTTTGTTCGTCCAGCGATTTTCTCAAGGGAGAAAAAATCGGGACATAAATTCGATATAATCACTGCGTTCTTTATCTCATTTAACTTATCCCCATAAAAAGACAAAAGGCCCCAAAATTGGGGTCTTTTATTGTATTTTATGACGTTTATAGGATTCTACTGCTCAAGCTATCCGACTTTGTGTTCTTTTGCGATTGCTCGTAGTGCATTTGCCTCTTCTTCTGCCTGTTTCTCACGACCTGCTGCAGCCAGTATCTTCAGCTCCTCCTCTTCGAGCTTATAGAGGTTTATAACTCTAGCTTCTAGGTACTTTTCCTCATTTAACGCAGGGTTTTCCAACACCTCTTCCAACAGTGTATGCAGTACATATCCTAGCTTTCTCCCCGGCTTTTCCCCAGTGATATCCATAATTTTATCCCCATCGGTCTTTAACATCTTTACGGAGATAGGGTCTCTTAAGGCTTCGTCAACCATGGCCTTATACTTCCGGAATCTAAATGGTTGTTCTTTAGGGCGCCCGGTGCCAATACGGTCACAGATTCGTAGATTCAGCAGCGTATCAATATGGCCTTCCCCGATACGCACAATAGTCCGACGTACTGCAGCTAAGGTGATTTCATCCGGATCTGAGAAGAACATGTGCCATCGCACCAGATTTTCAACGTTTTGACTCAATTCGCGTGGCATTTTCAGGCGTTTCATGATCTTTCGAGTCATGCGTGCCCCCACAACTTCGTGGCCAAAGAAAGAATACTCTTTGTTTTTACCACCGATAGTCCGTGTAGCAGGCTTCGCAATGTCGTGTAACAGTGCTGCGAAACGTAATTCAGTAGAAAATCCTTTGTCCGCTGCACCTTGAAGCGTCCGCAGGAGGTGTTCGTATACATCAAATGCGTGAATACCTCCCTGTTCGCATCCAATGGAGTCTTTAATCTCAGGGAGAATATAATCAATCATCCCTAAACGTTCAAGAAATACAATTCCCTGCATTGGTGAGTCAGAATTAATGATCTTCGTGAACTCATCAGCAATACGTTCAATAGAAATACGTCCCAATTGCTCATGGTTTTTTGTAATTGACGCCATTGTCTGTGCTTCAATAGCAAAGTTAAGTTGTGTCGCCAGACGAACCGCTCGCATCATGCGTAACGCATCTTCAGAGAATCGTTCGTCAGCATCTCCTACCGTCTTAAGTCGTTTCTTCTGAATGTCTTCCGCCCCACCAAAGAGGTCAACCACACTATTGTCATGGATTCGATACGCAATAGCGTTTACCGTAAAGTCCCGCCGTTTCAGATCTTCTTCAAGGGAAACACCAAATTCTACTTTGTCGGGTCGTCGGGCGTCAGAATATCCAGACTCAGTTCGGTATGGCGTTACCTCAATCACCTTCAGAGTTTCGTCTTCCGTATCTTCATTCTTAACACCCACAGTCCCATAATCATTATTACAAAACGTATCATCTTCAGGGAAAAGTGCTTGAATCTGGTCCGGATGCGCATTAGTCGTGAGGTCCCAGTCCTTAGGAACGCGCCCAATAAACAAGTCCCGCACACATCCACCCACCAAATACGCCTGAAAACCAGCCTTTTCTAGCACGTCTGCTACTTGCTTCACCTCAAGAGGGATGTCGTGTGGAGTAATCATTATGATTGCATTGTACCAAAAAAGCATTGATTTTTCCTAACAATACACGTATAGTATTGCGCACGAGGTAGTTACATATTTTCTATAGTATGTAATCAGCTCGCAGCGCGGCGCAAAAGCATCCCATGCTTTTTCGCACCCATAGTGAAATGGATATCATAACTGACTTCGGATCAGTCGTTCCAGGTTCGAGTCCTGGTGGGTGCACATAACAACAAAGACCACCTCAGGGTGGTCTTTGTTGTTATGTGCACCCAAGCAAGTGACTAAACGTCACTTGCACCCAGGACTCGAAAAGCTTTTGAGATAGATTCGACTGAAAGGAGAATATATCCAAAAGGTATACTGTTCATGTAATGAAAGAGTCCTGGTGGATGCCACTGAACCAGAAACCTTTTGTCATATATTGACACATAACAATATCCATGCTATTATATAACTTGTTAAGTATCAAAGAAATCAAAATTCTTTAGGAGAATCCACATGAACTCGAACCCAGTCACTCGCACCATGGCGCTCGCATTCGCACTAATTGGCGTCGTTGCTGTCGCTCTGATCTTCTATTCAACACCAGGGTGGTCAAACCTGGCGACTGATGCCAAGCTTATGGTAAGCGCTATCGGTGTAGCATGCGGCATTCTTCTGGTGACATTGACACTTGCACCAGTAACGAAAACCGTTACTATCCATGTGCAGACACGGCGCCTGCCCCAGTTTTAATCACCCAAATCATTACCCCCCTCCCCGACTGCCCGCCATTCCGTTTGAATGGTGGGCTTTTTTATTCAAAATCTCTTATATACTAAAGCCTATATGGAACTCTCAAAACACCCCATCCACCCACTCGAATCCGAAGACTCCTCTTGTCCTACTAAGTACCCTTTAATACAAACACGCAACCGTTGCCAACCCCTTAGTATAAGCGTATAGTATTTACATGACCTGGTTAAAGAAAAAACTTACTACCTATAGTGTAAAAAAAGTGGCTAAGAAGCAGCTCGATGAAAATCGAGCGGTTTTTGAGTCTTTACGTGAGTATGACGAAGGAAAAAAAGAAATTTCTACCACTGACGTCGAAAGACATCTGCGAGATCTACAACCTACTGCATAGTGAAGGCGTTATCTCATTCCCTCTTTCGGCCGATGCTCCAAATAAAATAGATTCTCTTGTATCGAGCATAACAGGGAGTAATTTTGGTATAGAAAATTACAATACTAGTCATGAGAAAGCTGTTGCGTACCTATATTTCATAATCAAGAACCATCCATTCACCGATGGTAATAAAAGAACTGCGGTATTGATATTTCTAGTTCTTTGCGAGAGAAATAATTTAATTAAAAAACTAGAGAATTACGACTTAGACAACCTTGCTGTATATCTGGAACGACAAAAAGCCGATCACCAGACGATTATTAGCGAAGTAGCAAAGGTAATTTTTAGAAATAAATAACCATGGAACTCTCAGAACGCTTCATCCGCCAATTCGAATCCGAAGACTTCACCTACGTCTATGAAGTCCAGGACAAACCCGGCGCAACAACACCTCCCCGCTCTCACGCCGACAATGTGAGTGTATACATAACCGACGGCTCACTCACCTTCACTATAAACGGCGTAGACACAGTAGTCCCTGCCAACGAACGCTTTGATATACCGCCAAACACAGAACATTCAGTAACCGCAGGGCCACAAGGAGCGATCTACGTTGTAGGAGATAATGAATAAACATACCCAGCACCTGCTGGGTATGTTTATATCTTCATTCTGAACCCTCGTAATACTATATAATATACAGACTATATGGTACGAGATGAAGAAAAATACAAGCAAGCAGTCGAATTCCGTAAGCGGGGCTTCACCTATTCAGAGATAGCGAAGATTTGTGGTGTTTCTAAGAGCACAGCCTCAGCCTGGCTCTCGAAGAAGGCGTTCTCCAAGCGGGTGAAGGCGGACAATGTAAAGCAAGCAGCTCGTGAGAACGTAAAGCGTATTGGCTTACTTAACAAAGCACGTGCGACACAACGTAAGGCTACGTATGCTGACGCACTTCGTTCAGCTGATACAGAATTTAAACATTACAAAACAGCCCCCTTATTCATCGCTGGCTTGATGTTGTACGTAAGTGATGGTGATACACGCGACTCGTCTCGTATTCGCCTCACGACGCAAAATGCGGACGCTCATCGCATCTTCAGTACATTCCTCCATGAGTATCTTGGCGTTGAGGCTACACAGATCTCTTTTTGGTTACTTCTCTATAGAGGTATGGACGAAGTACAAGAAATGAAATGGTGGAGTGCAAAGACCAAACGTAAAGCGGCAGACTTCGGTAAATCACAATTTGTTGCGTCGGGAAGTAAAAAGAAGCCATTGCATCACGGCACGGGAAATACTATAATCGGGAGCACTGTTCTTAAGCACAAGCTCAATCGTTGGATTGAACTTGCTCTAGAAGAGTTACAATAGTTATAGGGATACATTGCGGCCATGGTTCAATGGTAGAACATCTGGTTGCCAATCAGAGGACGGGAGTCCGATTCTCCCTGGCCGCACGAGTACAAAAAAGAGCACACTAAAGTGTGCCTTTTTTGTTCGTGCGACCAGGAGTAAGATGCTGGGAGCATGTTACGCGAGAATCGGAGAGCTTTTGAGATAGATTTGACCAAAGGGAAAATATATCCAAAAGGTGTACTGCTCCTGTAAGGAGAGATTCTCCCTGGCCGCACAAATCAGCAAAACAAAGAAACACCAGTCTCAAGACTGGTGTTTCTTTGTTTTAGTAAGTGATCTGCGTCACTTATGGCTGATTTGTGAAGCGGAGCGTTGTGAACATCCCCTTCCTAGGGATGTGAACAGCGAGCTCGGGGTGAGAAAGTCTGGGAGACTTTCGCAAGAGGTTGCCAGCTCTTTAGAGCGACAACCTGCACAGTTTCTGTAAGAAAGAAGTTCTTAGTAGAATTTAAGTGGAGCTAAAATTATACTTAGAAACTTGACCCCAAGAGGCTCCAGACTGATTCTTTAAGATACCCCCTTACATCCTCCTCCCCTCATCATATACAGCCAGAACCCTGCAATTGTATAAGCAATTTGTCTGGGCAGATTCACTATTGCTTATGTTTCGTGAAACGGTGGTCCCCATCCACGCGAAGTCTTTCGTCCGGCGGTGGAGTATGCTGCCTCGGCGTTAGTCTTGGTCCATAACCACCCTTCTGGGTCACTGACGCCGAGTCCTGAAGATATCGCAGTAACAAAGCAGTTGCTTGAAGCAGGTAAAACTATCGGGATCGAATTGTTAGATCATATTATCGTTGGTGAAGACGGATTCGTTACGGTAATGGACCATATTAAGGAATAAATATGTCTCTCTATACAATTAGTAGTCAAAAGTCAGGGTATTTAAAATACAAAGAAGCACAACTGGTGATGTTTGATCGAGCCCATTGGGAAGAAAAGGATCTTATTGAGCACTTCCACAGCATCAGGAGCCTCTTTATTCAGAAGGCTGAAGCGTTGGACAAGACTGAATATCTTATGGATAAGACTGAAGAAAGAGATTTGCAATTTATGCTAGAGTCGTTAATTCAGGTCAAGCACGTGGTGCATAAAACTGCTGTTGAAGCGTAGTAGACATTACAGTAAAAGGGTGATGTCGCACGGTAGTCTTTTACTATATAGCATCTATGCTATATTCATAACCTTTTGTGTGTAGCTGTGGTATTCTAGATAGGAATAGAATAAATATGTAGGGGGCACTATGACTAAACCAAAAATTATCTTTCCAGAAAACGACCCGCGTGTGCATATTGCAGCACGCATCTTAATAGAGCAAGAAATATGCCATCCAGTGCTTATAGGGGACGAAAAGGTTCTACGTGAAACACTTGATGTTGGTGAATTTACGGTAATTGCACCAGATCCTGACGCAAAAGACGAACTGTGGCAAGCAGCACAACTGGTTGCAGATGGTTCATTTGACGGTATTGTTTCAGGGGCTGTATTCCCTACCTCTGACGTACTGCGTGCATACATCAAGACTATTGGCGTGCAGGAAGGAGTTTCACGTGTAACCAGTTGCTTCCTTATGGAGAAAGGACTACAACGGTATCTCTTCGCTGATTGTGCGGTAAATATTGATCCATCTGCTGAAACACTCGCTGAAACAGCGCATTTGTGCGACAAGTTTGCACCGTTGGTGGGTATAGAGAGTAAAGTGGCGCTACTCTCCTTCTCAACTAAGGGTAGTGCAGAACATACATCGGTAGATAAGATGCGAGAAGCACTGAAGCTCACACAGGAGAGGTATCCCGAAATGGTGGTAGATGGTGAGTTGCAGGTAGATAGTGCTCTGGTGAGCACTGTAGGGGCACTTAAGGCACCCGATAGTACCATCAACGGAGATGCGACGGTACTCGTCTTCCCCGACCTGAATGCGGGAAACATTGCGTACAAGCTTGTGGAACGATTAGGCGAGTTCCGAGCAACTGGTCCCCTGCTACTTGGTTTCGCAAAGCCAGCACATGATCTCTCTCGTGGATGCTCGCATGATGACATTGTAAGTGTGGCACGGATCGCTGTATTGCAGGCAAAAGTAGTCTAAACACAGAAAATAAGAAACAAAACGCCCAAGGCTTGCCTTGGGCGTTTCATGTGTAACATGCTTCCGCACGTATTCAGTGTGTATATAGTGCCATGTGAAACGTCTGTTTGTTGTAATTCCCTGTTTCATGTGTAACATAGGAGTATGTTTAGCTTACTACTAGCCGTTTTCATCTACACAGTGGCGTTTGGAATCGACTATTTGTTCTACGTGAAACAAAAAAGTACCTATAATTATGTTTCACGTAGAACCTTTTGTATATTTATAAGTGCCCAGCTAGTTACCATATACGCCTTTTATCCAATGTTTAAGCCATTTCTTGCTCACATTGGGTCAGAACTGCTGTTTATGGGCGTGCTCACTACCCTGCTTCTCTTTTTTACATACAGCTTAGTAACAGATCGCATACTGGTGTGTAACATCAGCTCGCGTACAGAACGTTGTTTAACACCAGGATATGTACTGGTTAAGGGTTCCGAAGTTGTGTTGCAGCAGATCCTGTATCTGGCCGTGGCACTATCACTCGCTCCCCTGTTCACTTCTGGAGTTTATGCGTACATCATCTTCATTTTGATACTATTAATAATGCACACAACGTTAGTCCTTAGTTGTGGTAGAAACGTGACAAAACGCCTTACTTTCGGACTTTTGGTGATATCCGCACCAATATTCTATGTATTTACAGAGCTACAAGCCTTCTGGCCTGCTGTGTACCGACATAGCCTCATGTACGTATTCTATTGGCTCACCTTCGCAGACTTCGATATAGAGCCTCAAGAATAAGGGTATTCCTCGCTCTTGTGCATATAAGTGGATAACTGCGTGGATAAGTGGATAAAGGACAGTTCTTTAGATGTCCAAGACCCATACAAAACGGCTAGGAATATAGATATACGTCAATAATACACAAATATTTAGGCTTAAAAAGTACCACGTGAAACATAAATACACTGTTTCATATGAAAAAAAACATACTAAATACAAAGCAAATAGGTGATTTAGGTGAAAATGTTGCTGCCAAACACCTTGAAAACAAAGGTTTTACTATTGTGGCACGCAATTACTGGCGCAAATGGGGTGAAATCGACATTATTGCCATGAAAATGGGTGTTTTACACTGTATAGAGGTAAAAACTGTTTCATATGAAACAAAGAGGGAACTGGAGTATGCTGTTACACATGAAACATGGCGACCTGAAGAACAAGTGCATGCACGCAAATTTCACCAAATAGAAAAGGCTTTATACACCTGGTTGTCAGAGAATGAGCATGAAGGGGACTACCAAATAGACGTTATCGCAGTACGAGTTGTACCACGTGAAACATACTCAACGGTGAATTTGATTGAGCAGGTAACGAGATAGGGTATATTGTTAGCCTTATCTCGTTTAAAGGACATTTGTCCTTTACTAGATAATGCTACAATTAGCACAATGAATAAAGTATCTCATGATAGTGAAGTAGCAGCACACGGTCAGCAAGTTATTACCGCATGTGCGTTAATCCATCATAATTTTGATGGTGTTGAAAAGGTGTTTCTTCCCAAGCGTGCAGCAACCAAGAAGTTTCTTCCAGGGGTATATGAAATCCCCGGTGGGCATATCGATTTCGGTGAAGATATTGTCGTGGGACTTAAGCGAGAGATAATGGAGGAGTTAGGTATGGAAATATCCGTTGGTGATCCTTTTGCATCATTTACCTACACTAACGAAATCAAAGGCTCGCATTCTGTAGAAGTCATTTATTTTGCCAAGTTCGCGAACGCTTTGGAAGACATTACACTTCATCCTGAGGATCATTCAGAATTTGGATGGTTTGCGCATGATGAACTTGACCAGGTCCTGACCGTAAATAAGCGAGGTGAAGATCCAGAAATAATCGCACTGCATAAAGCGTTTACGTTGCTTAATGGGGGAGTGCTTGATCTTGAGTAGATCATCAGGAAGAAGTACTCGCTTTTTCTGTGCAGTAGTGGTATTATTTGGCCCGAAATAAGTGCTCTAGTAGTATTTAGTTCGAGGATGTTCTACATTGTTTTAATGTATAGCAAT
>JBLHQB010000032.1:0-8182 GCA_047624725.1 Patiriisocius sp.
TGCTCCTAATGTGTATCGGTGTGTCTTAGGAAGCTGTTGATAATATCCAAACCATATAACGTAGACAGTTTTTACTCGTTCAAGTAATGGTAATAATGTAGGTTGCAAAAAAGTTGTGGGGGGGGGCATTCTTTGGGGAATGTCCAGAAAAGTTTGTACTCATACGTATGATGATATCATTTCCATAGAAAATCTCCTTGGCGCATGGCAAGAATTTTTAAAAGGAAAGAGAAATAGAAAAGATGTACAAGAGTTCCAGTTGCGTCTGATGGATCACATCATTGACCTGCATCGAGATTTAGCAAATAGAACATATATACATTCGTCGTATGAGGCATTTTCTATTTCAGACCCAAAACCCCGCAGTATTCATAAGGCGACAGTTCGAGACCGACTACTCCACCATGCGCTGTACAGATTACTATACCCATTCTTTGATGAGGTCTTTATTGCCGATTCTTTTTCTTGCCGGAAAAACAAAGGAACACATAGGGCACTGAAGCGATTTAAGAATTTTAGTAATAAAATATCTCAAAATAATACCAAGACTGCATGGGTATTAAAAAGTGATGTTCGTAAATTCTTTGCGACTATTGATCATCAGATTTTGATGCGTATTCTGGAAAAATATATTGAAGACAAAGAAATTATTGCTTTGATGGCTCGGATTGTAGGAAGCTTTGATTCTGGTGTAGAAGGGATGGGGTTGCCATTAGGTAATCTTACTTCGCAACTATTGGTCAATGTGTACATGAATGAATGTGACCACTTTGTGAAACATGCGTTAAGGGTGGATTTTTATATCCGTTACGCAGATGACTTTGTGGTGTTTAATAGAAGCCGAAGCGAGCTGATAAAAACCTCTCAGTTGATTGAAAGGTTTCTACAAACGGAATTACAGCTTGAGTTACATGATCATAAAACATCCATTGCTACGCTTTCTTCAGGTATTGATTTTCTAGGGTGGGTGAACTTCCCAACATATCGGGTGCTTCGGACAGTTACGAAGAGGAGGATGTTTAAAAGAGTTACTGCAACTGAAGGAAGAACCGAAACGGTACAGTCCTATATAGGATTACTCGGACACGGAGATGGTTATGAGCTGCAGAAGAAAATAGGTTTGCAAAACTATGATGTATGAGACTTTTGCGCCGTTAGATATTTTGTGGTCAAGTTTCAACTTTCTGTGAAAGAAAAGGCGTTTTCATCCGTCTTCACGTATAATGGTTCTTACCATGGTTGGTCAACGCAAGAAAGACAACATAACAGGGAGCCACGAAGAGCGTTTTTTGAAAGCTTTCGAGGAATTTGGGGATGCACTGTTTCGACATGCATTTCTGCGAATTAGCGATCGGGAACGTGCTACTGATGTGGTGCATGATACGTTTGCCAAAGTTTGGACCTATGTCCGCAATGGTCACGAGATCGATGCATTCCGTCCGTTTTTATACAAGGTACTCAACAACTTAATCATTGATGAGTATCGAAAGGCAAAGGAGGCATCACTTGATGCGTTGTTTGCTATCGACGGGGTTGATGAAGGAACGTTCGATGAGCTTTCAGAAAATACCGTGGAGTCTTTGGCGGCCACACTTGATGGGAAGAAGGCGTTTGATGTCTTACAGGAATTGCCTGATACCTATCGTGAAGTGCTGATCCTCAAATTTGTTGATGGATTAGGTCCAAAGGAGATTGCACACTTAACTGAGGAGACAGAGAATGTTGTCTCGGTACGATTGCACCGAGGATTGAAACTACTTCGGCAGACTATCGAGAAGCAAGAGAAGGAATTGCTGGAACAAGCAACCAAAAAATAATTTTATAATGAAACGATTCAGCGAACAATTTCAAAAGAAAGCTAATGGTATCCGTCTACGCGCAAGCGAACGGAATGATTTGCGTGATCGCCTGACTACATACATGGAGTATCACCCGCTACCTGCGGATATGAAAGCTCCGAAGAAGACAGTGGCTACGCAAACACTCGGTATTGTGTCTGAACCATTTAAGGCGATCTCATTTAACATGACCTATGTCCGTAGTTTTGCGGGAGTGTTCATGTTGTTCGTTGTTGTTGGTGTACCACTTATTGCTGAGCGATCAGTACCAGGTGATGTGCTCTACCCAGTGAAGACACAGATTACTGAAGAACTCCGGTCGTCACTAACACTTTCTTCATATGCAAAGGTTGAGTGGGAAACAGAACGTCTTGAACGACGAGTGTCCGAAGCTCGATTACTCGCAAGTGAAGGATTGCTCACACCTGAAGCAGAGGCAGCAGTAGCAATCGCAGTAAAGGAACACACCGATGCTGCAGTAGAAGGTATCGCAGCTCTTCGTGAAGACAGTGAAGACGATGCTGCAATTGCAGAAATTGCATTTGCTTCAGCATTGTCAGTGCAGTCAGAAGCGCTTGGTGAGCAAACTGCAGACGAAGCACCTGAATCAGGAGATGGTAGGTCAGTAGCGATTCTTGCTGGTCTTGTGCAGGAAGTATCAAGTACAGCAGATGCGTCTCAAGCAGCAGCTGTGCCTTCATACGAAGGTATCCTTGGACGTATTGAGATTGAAACCACACGAGCATACGAATTATTTGAATCAGTACAGAAGCAAGCGTCAGATGAAGAGATTGTTGATATACAACGCCGTCTTGCAGATGTTGAACGAAAGGTTGAAGAAGCTATTTCATTACGAGCTTCGGAAACGACTGAAGTACCTGATGTTGAAGAGCTTCCTGTTGTAGTGGAAGAAGTTGTTGTTGAGGAAGTGATTGCAACTACTACTGCAGAAGAGATTGTTAATGAGGAAGCTGGAGACAATGCGACATCAACAGAAGAGGTTGTGGAAGATATTACAGAAGAGGTTAATGAGGAAGCGGAAGAAGAAATTCCTGAAGTAGTGGAAGTACCGCAAGAGCCAACGATAACAGCAGCTGAGTTACTACGAACTGCAATGATGGATGTACGAAAGCTCATTAGCTTCATGACTAATATCGACGTTCGACAGAACATTACTATTGAGGAGTTGGTTCCCGTAACACTTACCTCTGAAGAGAAGTCAGGAAACGTTACTGCGACATTTGCAGAGATCGATCGTATGCAGGCAGAGCGTGCTGAACGAGTAGTCCTTGAAGACTTTGTTGAAAAGTATGCACTTGGAGAAGTTTCATTAACGGCAGCGCTAGAGCGAGCGTATACCGCCTCAGAAATAGGTGATCACAACTCAGCACAAGCTGCTGCAGACGAAGCAGTTGCGATCATCACTGATCTACTAGCATTCACAACCCAGGCACCTGAAGCTGCAGAAGAAGAGGCTGAAGAAGTGGAAGAGAGTATCGAGGAAGAAGAGGTTGTAGTTGCAGAAGAAGTCGCAAGTACAACAGAAGCAACTGAAGAAGAATAGACTATGCATACACCGCGCATCACAACAACATATTTCTGGTTTAGCACGAGAGAAACTTGTGTTGCTTTTGAATGTGTTCGATAACCATTTAGTGCAAAAGACCGCAAGTTTCTCTCAGAAACTTGCGGTCTTTTTATTGTCGTTTGAGAAGTGCTTTCATCAGAGTGTACTCCCCAGACTGTAATACTACAGATTTGGTAACCGCTGCTACCGCACTCCGGTAGATGAGCACTGTACAGGAAGAAAGATAATGAACGGAACGTTTGTAAAAAATGGTAATTGCCCAACCTCTTCACAAGAGGAGAAGAAAAAAGTGTCAGGCCTTTCACTTGATGCATTTATGCAGGTACTCATGGTACAAGGGGTATGTTCGTTGAGTATGCATAACGCGCCAGCATGGTATTTAGAAATCCCTCAAGAATTGATGGGTGCGTACGTACGAAAACGGGATCATCGTGTCACTGGTGCACTACTTCATACTGAAGCATTACAGTCCGTACATCACGAAATGGAGATATATGACAAGCACCCGTTCACGTTATGAGTTTTGTATTACGAGTAATCAAATACGGTCGCAATTGCGACCGTATTTTTTCGTGCATTTTGTTCCAAATATTGGTAGCATCAGTGCATTATTGTGACGTAACGATTTATTGTAGTATGGAATCACTATCAACAGACGCAATCTTAGGACTCCTCCCTGTATGGGAGGTGGCTATCCCAATGCTGGGCGTAATGAGTATAACCAAATACGTTGCGGCGCTTGGTGTGTTGTTCGCACTCATTATTTTATTCAAGATAGTGCAGGTAATCATTATTGGACGGTTGGTGGCACTTTCAGCACGTACTGAAACTGATGTAGATGATGTTATTATCGGCGCAATTAAAGGTATTCGCCCAATGGTGTACACCTTAGTGGCGTTGTACGTATCATTGCAATTCTTTGCGTTGCCTGCACTTCTCGCAAGCGTATTCACGGGGATCGTATATTTTGTTGTGGTCTACCAAGTTATCGAAATCGCGTTATGTTTCGTAGAATACGGCGCAAAACGATTTCTTGAAAAAGATGAAGATGGTGACGGCGTGACTGATCCAAATTCAGCAACCGCGTCACACATGTTTGTACTTATCGCACGAATTGCGCTATGGGCATTTGGAACGATCTTCGTGCTTTCTAATATGGGGATCGAGGTAGCATCATTGATTGCAGGACTTGGTATTGGTGGTATTGCTATTGCGTTCGCACTGCAAGGTGTTCTCTCTGATCTTTTTGCATCGTTCTCAATCTACTCAGACAAGCCGTTTCGTATTGGTGACTTCATCATAATTGGTGCAGACTCAGGTACGGTAGAAAAGATTGGTATTAAGACGACGCGTATCCGCACACTGCAGGGTGAAGAGTTGGTAGTGAGTAACACTGAGTTAACTACTGCACGCGTACAGAACTTCAAGAAGATGCAGGAACGACGAGGGAAGATTCAGTTTGGTGTGACCTACGAAACTCCACATGAGAAGGTGCAGGAGATTAACGGAGTTGTTGGACGGATCTTTGAATCAATTGACGGTGCACGACTTGATCGAGTGCATTTCACGACGTTTGCAGATTCAGCGTTACTCTTTGACGTAGTGTTCTATTCAGAGACAGCAGCATATGCTGATTTCTTAGATATGCAGCAAGCGTTTAATTTTGAGTTGATGAGTAAGTTTGCAGAGTTTGGTATCGAATTCGCATATCCTACACAAACGATTTATACGAAAGTAATAGTGTAGAGGGAGGTCCAGCAATTCGCCCAAGGGCAGAACGAATTGGGATCTAAATTCAGAGTAGTCACTGCCGTTCCTTTCTTCATTTAAGTTTGCGTACCCTACACAGACTATCTACACTAAGGTAATCGCGTAGTAAAAGTTTTACTTCCGCTAAAGACGCTGGTTTGCTTCGTGCACTCGCAAAGACGGCTCAGACCATTACGGTCTCAGCCGTCTTTCGTCTTTGCGAAGCTTTAGCTGAAGCAATCCAGACAACAAAAAATACTACGGTTAACCGTAGTATTTTTTGTTGTTCATCTTTATGTCTCCAATTCTCGAGTCAGCATATCTCGTAAGAAGGGAACCAGTGCCTCTTTAAAGATTCGTGCGCGGTAGGGGAGATTACCACTGAGGTTTTGTTGTAGCGTATATCCCGTTTCTTGTTGGATGGTCCGATCAATATACGACAGAGAGATTGCTCGCAGACTACCTTCGCCAAATAATGCGTCGTCACCCCGTGTTGAGATAAGACCAATAGCATTTCCGGCCGCGTTCACAATAGGTCCTCCGGATGATCCTTGTTGTCCAACGGTGGAGCCAGCGATGCTGAATATATCAGCGTAGTTAGAGCCGAAGGTCATTAGTTCAGTCACTGATGTTTCTGCTTGTTTTGGTAGCAGGTCAGAAGTGCCGTCACCAGCGGCGAATATTTTTGCAGCCGGATAGCCTGCAGCGAATACCGTGTCATCAATAGCGTCAGTGGTCAGTAGGTCAACATCAATAGAAATTGCAGGGAAGTCGCGTGGCATTGGGTTATTGTCTATACCCGAAGTTACATAGAGTAGCGCGTAATCACGCTCGCCAGTCCCTTGCGGATTTTCTTGGCTGATAAGCTCTGCGTGTTTTTGCACCCACGCTGGAGAGATGTATAAGAGATCAGCTTCGTAGGTAGGTACTGCAGGGTCTCCGGTGCGGATAATACACTCAGTATCCCCTGCAACCCCCTCCAGAAGCAAAAATTGGGCCACGTGAGCGTTTGTAAGGATGATCCCGTCTGTATGTATGAAATAGCCCGTTCCTGTCGTAGCGCGGGTATACTCGTCTGTGGTGTAGGTACAGTAAATGTTTACCAGTGCTTCAAGCGAAGTTGCTGAAGTGGTGACATCAAGTTGTGTATCAATCAATGCAGCTCGTTGGTATGCTGAGTTTTCAAGGAGCACGTTCGGGATTGCATCGTATGCGGAGGAGAGGTGGGTGAGTGTAGGAGATTCTTCTTGTGCAGTAACGGGGCTTTGTACAGGGTCAACAGAAAAGATATTTTCAATCTGGGTAGCTAACGAGTTGGTGAGCGCTAGGTAGGCAGTGATTATGGAGATTGCGATGTCGGTGAGCATTGGGAGTATTGTAGCATTTGGGGGAGGGGGATTATAAAATAAACTGAATTAATTCGGGATTAAATCTGTGTTAATACAGTTTTGATTTTTGAGGAGAAAGAAAAACACCTCCCCAGGGTGGGGAGGTGTTTGTGGTATTAGGAAGTGCTTCTTCCCAATGCTTTGCCAATAGCGATCAAGACTAAGAGATAATGGGGTCAGCCACTATTTTTATTTTGGATAACGGGATCAGTCGATATTTCGGTTTGGAAATCTTCCATTACATGGACAGTAGACCTTTCGAGTATATTATTTCGCTTCACTCATAATCTACTACGAAAGCTTTTCGATTCCCCGCGAAAGTGCCATTGAGGCACTTTCTTATCTTTGCACTACTACAATATAAAAACCATCCTTTCAGGATGGCTTTTATGTTGGTAGTGCGCCATGTGGGACGACGTTAGAACTTTTGTAAAAGAAAAAGAATCTACTCACGAACTCATGAAACTATCTCAACCAAAAAAGTCAGACTTAGCAATTGCAAAAAGGAAGAATAATAATACTACAAACACGATAAGAAGTGGGTTCGCATAACTTAGTTTTAGCCAAATACAAAGAATTAGAGTGAAGCTAGTGAGTAACCATCCACCTAAGGTGCAAGGATAAAGCGGGTATATGAAGAATTTAGGGAAATCAGTTATTTTGAACCATTTACTCATTCTCTAATTGTAGCATTGATATTTTTTGTATATCTTGGTGCGCGATGAGAGACTTGATTCTTACAGAATCAGTAGACCTTTTGGGTATTTTTGTTCGCAAGCTCCAGAAATTCCTCAAAAGCTTTTCAAATCTCGCGTAACAGTGCCTATGCATTATTACTTCATCCCACACAAGAAAAACCGCCAAGAGGCGGTTTTCTAATTGTGCGGGATAGGATAATCGAAGCTTACAGCTTCAGTCTACCTTTTGCCCTAGATTGATTCGCTTCGCTCTCAATCTAGGGCAAAAGCTTTTCGATTCCCCGCGTAACCTGCTCCCAGCAGGTTACTTATCCCGCACACTATGTTCAAACAAAACAGCTTCCCAAAAGGGAAGCTGTTTTGTGAACATATGTGTGCACCATGTGGGGCGACGTTAGAACTTTTTATATCCAGTATCTATCATGAAAGAGAGGGTGTGGGGTAACAATTGTGTACCAAAAATCCTGCGTTGTCATTAGTATAAAGAAGATGGCAACCGCGTCCCAGAGTGAAAATTTGTATGTAAGGTATTCCTTTTTGTAAAACATTCCATAAATTATCAGTGCAATACCGACAAAGAATATTGGTGCTAAAACATGTGAGAGAATATTTCCCAAGAGGAGAAAATCAAATCCAAACTGGTAGTCATAAATGTGTCCTGTTGTAATCAAAAATTCAGCAAGAGAGACGTAAAGAATTAGATTTCTTCCTAGTACGTATTTTTTCTTAATCATATTAAAAAGTATAACAGAGACTAGTGCGACAAAAGCACCAATCAACGTGCTTAACTCAATTGTGCGGGATAGGGGAATCTTCCGCTACACGGACAGTAGACCTTTCGAGTATATTATTTCGCTTCACTCATAATCTACTACGAAAGCTTTTCGATTCCCCGCGAAAGTGCCATTGAGGCACTTTCTT
>JBLHQB010000033.1:0-8172 GCA_047624725.1 Patiriisocius sp.
CTTCGCCAATAAGCGTCAACGCGATGTGCGCGAGCTGCACAAGATCACCGCTTGCGCCAACTGAACCGTGCTCTGGTATGACTGGCGTGATGTCGTTCTCAAGCAGTGTGACTAATTGTTCAAGTACTGGAAGACTTACTGCTGAATGACCCTGCGACAGTGTTTGTAGTCGGATGAGCATTATTGCTCTCACTGTGGAACAGGGGAGTGCATCTCCCATCCCGCACGCATGGCTGCGGACTAGATTGTATTGAAGCTGTTGTTGTTTCTTTGGAGGGATGTACGTGTATGCCATTGGTCCAAAGCCTGTGTTCACACCGTAGATAATTGATGATTTTGCGATGTCTTTGATGGCGTCTTGTGAAGATTGAAGTACTTTTGTAACAGACGGGTCGATAGTGATTGATACTTTTTGAGTGTACACCGCGTGTATGTCTGCAAAGGTAAGTTCTTTTCCTGCCGTGAGTATCAATGTTTGCATGTAGCTATCATATCGTGTAACTGGAAAACAATAAACCCCGCGGTAGATACCGCAGGGTTTATTGTTTTGTCAGCGGGGCGTATTCACTCTACGTCTCAAACAATGCAGGAAGGATTCGTACTGTCTTTATAACTTCAGAGGAGCCACATGAGAGTGTGTACTGATGCGGACCAGTTACAGTGATGGTCATGCTGCCCGTCCGATCCCCAGCGCCAAATGAGAATGTTGGACTGATGTGCGAGCCTGTAAGTGTACAGACTGGAGGATAGTTCATCCCAAGATCCCATGAGATGGTGATGTCGTCACCCTCTCGTACGATTGATGGAGAGATGACTAGTGCATCATCAGCGTCAAGCGGAAGGCCTGTGCACAGTGTATTTGCTGGCGTTGACCCTATGCATACATTATCACAGCGTATTCTCGCGCTAGAGTTGACCATTCCGCAGTAGTTAGCAGGACTTGAGCATGAACCAATATAGTCAGACGGCGGGGATCCTCCTGAACAGACTCCACATTGGCGACGTGCACTTTGATTCGTTTGTCCACAGAAATTTGCGGAGCTCGCACATGAGGTAATAGGTGCTGAAGGAGTAGATGCGGAGCATGTTCCACAGGTACGTACACCAGTATTCCTTGCTCCGCACACGTTCGCAGACGAGGTACAGGACGTTGGTGCTGGTGCTGAAGGAGTAGATGCGGAGCATGTACCGTTACACCTATATGTACCAGTATTTCTTGACCCACAGGAATTTGCGGCCGAGGTACAGCTGTTCCCTTGGTTGGCGTTACATGTAGAAACAGGTGGGGTACTTCCGGTGCTACCGCTGCTACAGATTACTCCAACTGCACATAAAACAATCGCGTCAATGACTACAAGCGTAACAACAGCCGCTACGGTAAGGGCTGCAGTTGATGCCGCTGCAACAAACAATAGAATAACCGCGTCAGATTGCTGTGGGACTGCTACAAAGATCATGGCAAAGATCATTATTGAAACGATCATTGCTTTGAACCAAGGAACTCGATTAGTGTGTGAATACATAATTTTATTAAAAGTTTATTGTTTACTATCTAGTATACAGCCTAGCCAAGTACTGATCCTGTAACAGTGTTGATTGCTATAAGGAGCGCCAGTGCAATGCTGTATGAAATAATTGCGACATACGACACAAGTTTACCGGTGCATCGATCTCTGGTGTGCGTAACAAATGCAAGTATGAAGAGGAATGGGATAGCTGCGACTGCTGAGCTATACATAAGATGTTGTAGACCAAAGTAGGGAAGGATGAGTCCAATAGTTGCTACGGTATAGCCTATATGGATAGCAACAACGGGTAGTATCCATTTTCGACAGTAGAGAAATCCGTAACTCAAAAGTAGCTGTACATATATATAGAGAAATACAACAGGCAAAACTATCAGAGGTAGATTCGCAATGTTCGCAAGAATTGTGGCGCTCTTAAGGAGTGTGAAAATACCTGCGAATCCAAAAAAGAGACCGACTACGAAGTAGATACCGTAGATTAAACGATCTCTTGTGTTTTCTGCGGTACGCATGAGCGTAAAGCTGTTTGTGGTTGTGTTCATAAAAATATGCAAGTGTTATGACAAGTAATGGTATTATTTTATCATGGTTTTACTACATAATTTTTTACAAATATGGTGACAAATAATATCCTGTACGCAGTATTGGGGTGCCTCGTTGGGGTCGTGCTCACTGTTGGTTTGTTTTATGTAGGGCTCGCTCCTATGCCCGCAAACCCTGCAAGTCAGACAGATGCGCAAGAGCCACAGGTGGTTTCTGATCAGAATACAGAGGTCATTGAGCGGTCATTCCCAGTGCCGAGTGGACGTGACTATGAGTCAGTAGATCTTGTTGCGCTTGATGCGATTTTTGAAGCTGAGGAACTGCCTGCAATAGTGGAAGTACCGCTACCTGCACAGATTGTGGGGCAGTCATACTCTGAAGCATTTAATCTTTTGATTAATAATGCAAGCAGACTCGAGGTACAGATGCGTTCGAACGTAGCCAATGCGTTGTTCGATGTGCAGAAAGAAGCAGCAGCGGGAAACTACTTGGTGATGTTTGAAAATATTCTGATTGCAAAAAAGGTTGTTGCAACAGCGTACGTCTTCGCGTCAGAAACTGCAGACAGTGCCACAGCGCTAGAGGATACAATCGCAACTGATGTGAGTGTGCAGAGTGTGCAGACAGCCTCAAAAGAAATGATTGATGCAGCGCTGACTTTTACAGCCGACTCGGTAGGGTTACTTGATGCAGCGTCACTGACTATTGATGGAAGTGTTCCTTCGCAAGAGCTCTTGGATACTATTGATTTACTTTCACTAAAGCTTGATACATCCGCTGGTACCTTTGCACGAAGTGTTGCTAATACTTCGCGTGCAATGAAGCAAGCACGATAACCTTCAAAACGACCAATATAAAAACCGCCTCAGTTGAGGCGGTTTTTATATTATTCCAATTCTATTTTTTTATGGATGCAGTAGCAAATGACTAAGATCAAGAGGAATGCCGGGAGGCCTGGGTAGAGGCATAGTGACCCAAACAGTATAGCGATAATTCCAGCGTACATCGGATGCTGCAGATGTGTGTATATGCCGTCCTCACTATATTGTGTATTCTTGGCAGTGAGAATTTCAAGTGCAGTGAGCGTCCGCATTTTAATTCGAGCGGTAATCATAAGTATTCCCCCGATCAGCACAAGCGCCATGCTTGCATAGGTTTGTGCGTCACTTGCGAGTGTTGCTCCCTGTGTGTGAAGGATTGTGTAGAAAACAAAAATAAGGACAAATGTCAGTATTGAATATGATTGTAGTTGTGGGTGTACCGGGTGTGTGCTGGTACGTGTCCCGCCAAAGTAAAATACGAACCAGATGACAACCCAGACAAGGCTGATCAGCAATAGTGTGTGGTCTTGTAGAATCATCATAATAGAATTGTAAAGTTACTAACGTTCTTTGTTATACTACAGCACATGATCCTGTTGGAGAATACAAAAAAACTGCATAGCTTACTCCAGAGTGTACGAAACAATGCACACACTAATTTTTATAGTTCAAAATACGATGTCTTGCCTGCGAATTTTTCAGGTGCGCTCACTGACATTCCGCTTCTTACACGTGAGGAGTTAGTCACTGTGCACCCAGCAGACCGATGTCACGTGCTTGAAGCAGAGGTTGATTTTGTTGCATACACGTCGGGTACTACAAGCGGGAAGCCCCTGCTTACCTATCTTGCTGAGGTGGAGAATTATCACATTGACCCTACGTGGGGCATAGATGTGCACAAAGCTCTGATTGTATTCCCACCATTAAACAAAAACTTCGGGGGAACCTTCATTCAACAATGTCGGCAGTCTCCCAATCCGCTAGTGCCTGTCTTTGCAGATATTACGAACATGGCAACCAGTGCGTACCTTGGTGCGATGACCAAGTGTGATGCACTATATGCAACGCCGTCTTTGGCGTTGGCACTCGCACCGTATATCGCAAAGCAATATGACGCAGGTGCAATTAAGTTACTGGTGATCTCTGGAGAAACTATCGGTACGTCAAAATTAGCGACACTCCAAGCACTGTATCCAAAGGCACACATTGCAAACGTATACGCATCATCGGAAATCGGCCAATTTATCATGGGTCCAACTCCAGCCATGATTGAAGACGGTGTATCCGGCTTTCGTCTTCTGAGTGAAGCGGTGGTTGCTGCAGAGTTGATTGAAGGTGAGTTGGTGGTGACTTACGAACTCAATGATGCGTTCCCGTTAGTTCGCTATAAAACGGGAGACCACTTTTCCGTAAGTGAGGAACTAACTGAAAAGTATGGAGAAGGGGCGCCTATTTTGCAATGGGGAGGGAAGGGTGGTGTTGATGTAGTTCGGATGCATGGCCTGGAGATACGGACGGGAAGTGTTGATGATTTTTTTACCTCCATCCCCCAAGACGTAGAGGAGTATCAGCTGCATATATTCCAGGGTAACAAGGAAGAATCTGTACGATGCACGCTTGAGTGCGTGATGCGTTTTGAATCAGATCCGGCCTTAGACCTTATTAAAGAAGCATTCGTGTGCACTTTTAATATCAGTGCTACAAAAAATGTGCGTGATGCAATGGATGCAGGAATCATTGAGTCTGTGGAGGTGGTGTATGTAGAAGCACTTTCACACACCGCAAACAAAAGACGAGTGCTCGTTAATCACATAACGTAGCGAGGTATGAAAGATTCATTGACCAACTTTTTTCAAACATATAAATGGGGGTTCCCTATAGCTTCCGCAATTGCGCTTATTTTTGCAGTGCCACCAATTGGGTTCTGGGGCTTAGTGTTTGTTGGCCTCATTCCAATGTTTCTCTTCTCGTTCTTCTCCGATTCACATATAAAGACCGCGCTGGCCTGGGGTCTATTTTCAGCAATCCACGCGGCATACCTTACCTACAGCACACTCTCAGAATTTAACTGGATTGAAGAGGCAGTACTCTTTACAATGATGGTGAAGTCCGCGGGGGTTGCTATTGCTATTGGTGTAGCTATATTCTTTGGGGGAGTGATGTATGCGTTTAGTTGGATGCGTAGACGTGTTGCAGTTCAGTATTCTTTTATGGTGTTGGTGCTTGGCTTCGCGTCTTACGCACTGATTGAAATGTTTTTCTTTTGGCTACTGCACGGCTTTAACTACGGTGCATTATTTTTTGCTGCGCAGAATGCCACGTACTTCTTTAGTTTGATTCACTTAGGATCACCACTATTTATTTCAGTGGCCGTTATTGCGGTGAATCTTCTGCTGTGGGGGACACTGCTGTACGCGACTCATTTGATTCCTAAGAAAACGTACACGATTCTGACTACTATTTTGCTGTGCGTACTCGCGGTGCCTTTGTGTATCAATGCTCCTGATACTGCAGTTGCAGAAAAGTCTATCTCAGTAGCAATCATTCAGGAGCCTGAGCGCGATGAATCATTAACGTTTGGTTCCACACAAGATGGCATGTTTTCTTTCCCTCTGCTTGAGGCTCACCTGGCAGATGCGTCACAAAGCAATCCCGACTTTATTGTGTACCCCTTCGCACCATGGAGTGGGATCATAAGCGACGAGATAGATAACACACGGTTTGACCGAGAGGTGATTACTATGGATTATGAAATCTTTACGCAGTGGCTACGAGTACACGTTCCTTCAGAGATTATTTTTGTCGCTTGGTACACGACATATCGTGACGGTAGTTACTACAATATGATCGGATACTTCAGAGATGGTGAGCTTCTCTCTGAGTATGCAAAAGAACATCTCTTCCCATTCTTCGACTACACACCTGACTGGGCGTTAGACAAGGGTATCGTCAGCCTTCCATTTGATGGTACACCAGGGGTCAATAACCAACCCTTTGTTTATAACGGTGTAGCAATCAACGGATTGGTGTGCTCTGAGATCGCTGATGATCACGCAGTTGCGCAAGGATCTGCAACAGGGGACGTTATCTTTTCCTTAGGCTCCGAGATGATGTTCGCAACCCAGATACCAGGGGAATACAATGCGTTGCGCGCGCAGCAGGGAGCAAAGAAGTATGTGGTACCGGTAATCAGGGCAAATAAATTTGGTCCGTCTGTAGTGTATGACCAAAATGGAAAACTCTTAGGCAAGTTAGATTTCCAGCAAACAGGTATTCTCTATGTCGATATTTCAATATAAAGCATCGGTAAAACCGTATGATATACTCTGCTGATTATGACCAACACATTATCTACAGCATTCCTAGAAGCTGCCAAAGAGTTAGAGGAGCTCGCAACAAACTACGTAAAGCCAGGTGACACACAAGGATACGAAGGTGTCTGGTTGCCACCCGATGGTGTTGTCCGTATGTGGTCGGTCCCACGCAGCACTGCTGATTTTTTGAAAACGTTTGTTGAAGAACATACACCACTGACAACTTTAGAGCTTGGTACTTCTTCTGGGTACTCAACATTATTTATGGCCGCTGGAGCTCGGTCCTACGGTGGAAAAGTTTTCTCAATTGAAATGGCACAGCCTAAGATTGATATTGCACAGAGCTATATCAATCGTGTTGGGTTTACTGACGATATTACTATTATAAAAGGTGAGATAGCACAGGTACTTGCTTCATGGGATCAGAAAATTGATCTTGTGTTCCTCGATGCCGATAAGCTCAATTACCTCCAATACATTCAAATGCTTGAGCCTCATTTGAATGCCGGTGCGATTATCATCGCTGACAATGCTGTTGATTTTGCATACCTGATGCCAGATTATATTGCGTACATGAAAGAAAGTGGGAAGTATCAAACGCAGTTGCTTGCCATGGATAACGGGCTGCTTATCTCAACTAAAATATAATCTAATCCAAGTAGTGTTCACTACCCACAAAGTGAAAACATAGAAGGTGGTATAATCATCCTATAACTTTTGCCATGCCGGAAAAAGCAGTTCGTAAAACAACAGTAAAGAAGACCGTTCGTAAGACAGCACCTAAAAAGGCTGTTTCTAAAACGGCGTCTCGAACTGTCTCACGCAGAGCCCCTACTCCCGTTGCTGCACAAAAAATACAGTCCCAGTACACACAACGAATAACTATTGCAGGAGTGGGGGTGTTCGTGATTATCTTGGCAGTATCAATATTCATCGGTTTCTCGGGAGACGGGCAGATCAGTATTAACCAAACAATCACAGAGCAGAAAGAAGCAGCCAGCCCAGAAGAACTCGATCGAATTGAATCTATCCCCGTACAGCAAGCACAGAACACAAAGCCTGACGGAGGTTTGGTGCCTTCAGGAGTGCCACTTGAAAAAGTAGCTCCACCAGTGGTACCTACCGCCAGCAGTACCGATGCGACAGCAAGTTCAAGTGATACAGTAGCGAGCTCGAGCGACGCGGTGTCTGAAGATGTAGAAGAAGAAGTCTTGGAAGAAGAGGTTGTCGTAGAGGAAGAAGTTGAACCTACTCCAGCAGAGGATCCAGGAGTCTAGAGTAGAGACATTAAAAAACAGCCACAGGCTGTTTTTTAATGTCTACTTCTTCACGCACGAAGCACACCTACATCCTTCAGGCCCGATGATATGTTTCATATACTCCTTGCCATAATCGTAGGTAACTTCTTCACCTGCAACAATCTTCTTCTTCGCGCGAATGTAAATCCTATCTTCCGCTTCATCTTGTTCCGCTTCTGCGTTTGGCTTACATCCATGGTTGATGTACCGCGCAATATTCTCTCGACCCTTACCGTCAATAGTGAGTGTACTGGTTACTTCAAACAGATACCTCCCACCACGTATGTCTGCTTCTTCCGGAGTAATACGCGCTCCCGTGTACTCAATAATCAGCTGTCCTTTTTGTACAGTCTCTCCAAGAAATAGCCCTAAGCCCGCACTTGATCGCTTTACTTTCACTTCAGGGCGATAGTTTTCATCGGTCATAATAGCGCAGAGTATAACACTATTGAGTGACTTCACCACGCAGGATTCCTAAAAACCCTTGTATTTTATCAAATACGTGGTACAAAAGTCTTACGGCCGTCACATGATGTGATTGTTGGTACAAAGAAACACCTACAGGTTTGCCCTGGGAGGGGCATCAAAATGAAAAATGTCCTAAACAGAACTATCTCACTTTGTGTAATCCTTGTGGTGGCGTTGTCGCTAACCGCTTGCGGTAAGGGTG
>JBLHQB010000034.1:0-8038 GCA_047624725.1 Patiriisocius sp.
AAGAAATCGGACCAAAAACCGCGCGAACATTCCTTGAGTCAGAGAGTGCTACTGAAGAGACAATCGCGGCAGTAGAAAACATCGTCCGTCACATTTCGTTCAAAGGAAGTATCGAAGGTCAACAATGGACCTCACCTGAGCTGGATGTCGTGCAAGACGCAGATCGTATCGATGCACTTGGTGCCATTGGTATCGCACGAACCTTTAACTACGGAGGACACAAGGGACGAGCATTGTACGACCCGGCAATCCCTCCAAACCTCAACATGAGTAAGGATGAATATAAAAAGAGTGACGCCCCTACACTCAACCACTTCCAAGAGAAACTGTTTCTACTGAAAGACCTTATGAACACAGAGACGGGTAAACAGATGGCGAAGCAACGTCATGACTTTATGGTTACGTATGTTGAGCAGTTTCTTGCAGAGTGGGACGGAGAACGGTAAAACACTTGCATATCACTAAATATGTGTTTTAATTCTAAGTGCATATTATATACCCAACGGGAGGATACCCAATGCTCGTTCTTTTAATTGAAGATGACCCCAACACATCAAAGACCGTCGAGATAATACTTTCTCGTGCAGGAATGAGTGTCACTGCAACCGACCTTGGTGAAGAAGGAGTAGACCTCGCCAAATTGTACGACTACGATCTGATTTTGCTAAATCTTGGTCTGCCAGATATGGAAGGCCATGAAGTCCTGCGCCAGCTGCGTCTAGCAAAAATCAATACACCAGTAATGATTTTTACAAGTCGTGATGACACGGAAAACAAAATCAAGGCCTTTGGTTTTGGTGCGGATGACTACCTCATCAAACCCTTCCACCGCGAAGAATTGATTGCACGGATTCTTGCGATCGTCCGACGGTCGAAAGGTCACGCCAGCTGTATTATTGAGACTGGTGTAATTGCCGTCAACCTTGACTCCAAAACCGTTGAAGTAAACGGGGGAAATCCTCACCTAACTGGTAAGGAATACCAAATACTTGAGCTACTGAGCTTGCGTAAAGGCACAATTCTGACAAAAGAAATGTTCCTGAAACACTTATACGGAGGAATGGATGAACCAGAACTCAAGATCATCGACGTGTTTATCTGTAAGCTCCGCAAGAAGCTTGTAGGGGCTGGAGCTCAGGGACATCACATCGAAACAGTGTGGGGACGTGGGTACAGAATGGTAGACATCAAAATGGCGGATGCGGCATGACACATGGTTATGTAAACTTAGCACCTAGTGCTGTGCTCGTAGAACTCCCGCCAGGAGATACTACTCGGTGGGTGGCCAGCAGAAAGCTGGCAGTCATCATTGGAATTCAATCAGGGCAGATCAGCAGAGGAGCTGCTTTGGAGAAATATTCCTTATCTGAAGAAGAACTCAGCGGATGGGAGAAAGCACACACAGCAAAAGGGACCAACGGTCTAAAAACCACAAAAATTCAATCCTAAGGGTTGCATCGGTGTTCGTCTGATTTTTCAGACGAACACCATTTTTATATTGGCGCGTACCAAAACAAAAAACAACGGCACCTGCAGATGTCGTTGTTCTATACCTTAATGCAACACAATCTCCTAAACATCTAAAATTGCTTTAGATGCGAGGCTCGCAAGAAAAATAACTGGAGGCGTGGTCAACCCACGGTGACAGTTATTTTGTCGTAGCGTAACGAAGCAGATGAAGTGATTTTAGATGTTTAGGTTTATTCTGTGATAAATCCTCCAGCCTGATGCTCCCATAACCGTTGATACGTTCCCTTTGACTTTGTAAGCACATCGTGTGAACCATCCTCCACTATCTTCCCTGTTTCCAAAACAAGAATCCGATCCATCTCTCGAAGTGTTGAAAGTCGGTGTGCCACGGCAATCACGGTCTTCCCTTCCATAAGAATGTGTAATGCTTTCTGGATCTCTACCTCACTTTCAGAGTCTAGTGCTGAGGTTGCCTCGTCAAGCACCAAGATCGGTGCATCTTTAAGCATCGCTCGCGCGATAGCTACTCGTTGTTTCTGTCCGCCAGAAAGTTTAATACCTCGTTCTCCTACGAGCGTATCGTATCCAGTTTCCAGCTGCATAATGAAATCATGTGCTTGTGCCTTTTGTGCAACGGCAATAATTTCTTCATCAGTAGCATCAGGTTTCCCGTATGCGATGTTTTCACGAATCGAGCGGTGGAACAATAGTGGCTCCTGTGGAACTACTGCAATGTTTTCACGCAGTGAGTCCTGAGTAACTTGAGAAATGTTTTGTCCGTCGATTTCAATTGCTCCACCATGGATGTCATGTTGTCGTAACAGAAGTGACACAAATGTAGTCTTCCCAGCACCTGAGGGACCAACGAGACCAACTCGTTGTCCTGGCATGATAGTAAGATCGAAGTTATCGAAGACTTTGTTTTCTCCAAAAACGAACTGTACATTATTCCACGCAATTTCCCCTCCTACTGTCTTAAGCGTTCCCGCATCAGCAGTATCAACTATTTCATGATCAATCAGTAGACCATCGAGCCCCTCTTGGGTCTCACCAAAGAACCGCATCAGTCGATTGAAGATTTCTCCAATAGAAAGCATCGAGTATGAACTACTAAATGATGCCATCATCACCAGAATCACATCTCCTGGAGTTACCGAGCCAGCAGCAAGAAGTTTATACGTCGCGACCATAACTCCAGCAGTTAGCATGAGTGCCATCACGTTATTCACCACGTTTATGTGCTGTGCGAAGTTCCATTGCTTACGATCTTTCACTGCACGGTCAGAAATGTAATCAAATATGTTTTGCTTCTCGCGAGAAAAGTTTGTGTACTGGCGTGTTGCTTGAATGTTCGTTAAAACATCGATGACCTGGCCACGCAGCACCGTTGTTGATTCTGAATACTGCTCAACCAAAGGTCGTCGTTTCTGTACAAGGAAATAATTGATAACCAAAGAAATTGCTATTACCGCAAAGAATCCAGCAGCTAGATATATATGCACTACTGCGAGCAAAATTCCTGAAACAAGAATACTCGTTGTGTGACGAAATACATCAAACATCGTACTCATAAGCATCTGACTACTTCCGTCGGCTGCATGTGCGATCTTGTTTGAAATTGATCCTGAGAAATTATCTGAGAAGTATGTATGTGAATGCTTTGCCGTGTGCTCATACAGAACCTCTGCTGAATACGCATTTTGCCGAATGATCGTATATGCTCCTGCATACCCTGCAGTTCTCCATCCTATGTAGATTGTCAAAAGAAGCCCCACAAAGATAAAGCTCCAGGTATACACAACCTCAAGTTGTGCAACTGTATCAGGCGCTGCAAGTAGTGTGTCTACAAACTTCCCGATAATAAACGACTGCATTGACCCAGCTACCTGTGCCAAGACAATTCCAATAACTGAAAGAACACCGATCAGCATAAAAGGCTTTGCAGTAAAGGATGTAAACGCAATTGCTGTATTAGGAATGTCACCTGTATATGGCGCTTTAGCAGCGCTTTGTTGTTTTGTTGTATTCATAATGTAAAAATCCACCTTCCGTTACCTGCCACCATAGAGAAAGTACGTCTTAAGCAAGTTATGACGTTTCAAATCCACAAATCTTTCAAAACTGTGCCAGGAGACTCCTGGCACAACATGTTGTGCTAGGAGTCTCCTGGCACAGTTTTCACCACTTCTCGTATCTCCGCTTCTGAAATGTCGCCTTCGCGTATAAAAGTTATTTCATCTCCGATAACCTTAACTATCGTGGATGCCAGGCCTTTGCGCGGACCATCGTCGTGTACCTGCGTAATCATCTGTGACTTCTCGCCAAACTGCTGCAATATCTCCCCAGGCATTGAGAAGGTCGGTGCGTCATGTACATTTGCACTGGTGCACGTCAATGGCGCATCATGTTCCTCCATGAATTCCGCGACTATCTTCTGTGCAGCAGGATCAGTGGAGATACGAATACCAATAGTCCCATCAGGCGCCGCCGCGATCTTCGGTACCGTATCTTTCGAAGGAAGCACAAGGGTCAGCGGTCCTGGCAAAAATTGTTCCGCAATTTTTACCGCAGTCTCTGACATTTCTGCATATTTCTGCATATCCGCAACATTGCGCACCTGCCAACTAGCTACCTGACTCTCGTCTCTCCCCTTCAGCAAAAACAGCGCATGGAGCTCTTCAGTATCAAGTGCATTCACACCAAGCGCATACAGCGTTTCTGTCGGGTAGAGAATAATCATTGTTTTAGTATATACTCTATCTAATGAAATTTGAACAAATCGCCCCAAATTCTGTGAGTCCAGAGTTTATTGCTGATGCACAGAAAAAAATTGAAAAGGGATTAATTTTAGATTTACCCATAACTGAAGAGGAACTTCTTGAGCGATGTGAGGGAGATAGCAATTGCGAAAAGGCATTGGATTCCTTTGTTGAATACAGTATTCGCTACGCAGCTGATGTCTGGGATATGAAACAATTGCTTATGCAGCGATCAGAATATTCTGATGAGGAATGGGGTGAGCTCTTCGCACGATCAGATGACGAACGAACGCGACTTCACAATACACTGATTGATAGTGTTGCAATACTTTCACGAGCAATGATGAACGCAGGTGAGGACAACAGCTGGGTTAAGGAACTTGCGCCCGCAGGAAAATTGGAGCGTGCACGTTGCGGAAAATTTGCAATTATGCTAACATATTCGAAGTATGTCAATAGTATACAGGAATAATAACTATGGATAACCGTACAGAAAAAGAGCTTGTTATAGAGCACGCGAAGCTCGTTGCTGCTCATGCATCTGGTAACACAGAAGTAAAAGAGCGTCTTGGCGAAATCGAAAAAGAACTGCAGCTGTCAGCACCAGAAATAGCACACCTTGCTGTAACTGAATACATGCGTGACTACTAACCCACCCTATCTCAATTGAGTCAGGGTGGTTTTCTTTTATCTCGTTGGAATTTTAGGTATACTGTGCGTGGTCTACTGGAAGTAACGCGCGCATAGCTCAGCTGGTTAGAGCGCTCGCATGACATGCGAGAGGTCCCGAGTTCAAGTCTTGGTGCGCGTACCAGGGTAAAAGAAAAACACAATTCCTAGGAATCGTGTTTTTCTTTTAGAAACTGAACTGCTTCAGTTTCGTGCCCTGGTACGAGACGGAGCCATGTTTTTACTCTTCGCAGAGTAAAAACAGTTGAGTCGGGACAGCAGGTACTTACTGAGCAAAGCGAATTGGTAACCTGCGTAACAAGGATGCGTACACACCCCACTATCCACATTTCATGTTATAAATATCCAATGAAAAACGAACTCAAAAACACCGTCATCATCTACCACGCGGATTGTCGTGATGGTTTTGGTGCTGCGTACGCCGCATGGAAGAAGTTTGGTGAAGACGCGTCGTACATCCCGCTTAATGCGTCAGTAAACATTCCTCCTGAGGGACTTACCAATAAAGATGTCTTTATCGTTGATTTCTCTTTCACGAAAGATGTACTGCAGGCACTTGTAGACAGCAACAAGTCAGTACTGGTTATTGATCACCACATCTCTGCAAAGGAAGATGTATTAAGTTTCGAAGGAAATATTTTTGATAACGATCACTCTGGAGCGGTACTGACTTGGAAATACTTCCATCCTGAAACTGAAGTCCCCTCTCTACTTGAATATGTGGAAGACCATGACTTATGGCGATTCGCACTGCCTGAGAATCGGGAGTTCAATGTGGCACTCGGGCGACACGATATGACGTTTGAAAGCTGGGATGCACTTATTGAAGAACTCAAAGACAACAACAATCTCATTAACTTCATTGCTAAAGGAGCAATGCTCGCAAAGTTTGAAGATAAACTTGTGGCACACATGATGACACGCAAGGAACGGGTGCTTTTTGAAGGACATGAAATCTGGGTATTGAATACCTCTGAGTACGCATCAGTGCTTGGCAACCAACTTGCCGAACTCAACTTCGCAGAAGAACAGACACCAATCGGGATTGTGTACTATCACAGCGACGGAAAGGTGAAAATGTCACTACGAAGCCTCGGGGAAACTGACGTATCAATCATCGCGCAGAAGTATGGAGGAGGAGGACATAAGAACGCCTCAGGAATGGCAGTGACTTCTTTTGACGAATTACCATTCACCTTTATATAAAAATAGACCTGTCGCAGAGCGCGACAGGTCTTTTGCTTTACCAACCCTCAGAATACTTCAGATCAATGTTTCTTTCCATCGGTAGATAAACATGGTCAGCTCCTTCTAGTTAACTCTTTTACAGTAGCATAATACTTACTTCTTTTGTATAGTGCTAGTCATGAACATCCTATCTATCGAAACCAGTTGCGACGAAACGGCCATTAGCCTTGTAAAAGCTGAGGGACAATTTCCTGAAGCTACCTATGAGGTTCTTGGTGATGCGTTGCATTCTCAGGTAGACATCCATGCTACCTATGGTGGTGTATTCCCTACTATGGCCAAACGTGAGCACATCAAGCGTGTGGTTCCCCTTATGGAGCAAGCACTCGAGCAAGCTGAGATGCTTCACAAGAGTGAAGAAACGATTCCTGAAAAGATTCAGGAGAAGCTCTATGAAATCCTCTATCGTGAAGAAGGTGTTGCCGATGCATTAATCGACTTCGCGCAACGTCACGAACGACCTGAGATTGATTTGATTGCAGTAACTTCGGGACCAGGTCTCGAGCCTGCACTTTGGGTTGGCGTTAACTTCGCTAAAGCTCTCTCGTCGCTTATGAATATTCCTGTGGTTGCGGTCAATCATATGGAAGGTCATGTGCTTGCGTCATTATTTGACGTAGAAGAAGACGACAAACTTGCAGACATTCCCTTCCCTGCTATTTCACTCCTTATCTCTGGAGGTCATACCGAACTACTACTGATGAAGAATTGGGGAACGTATGAGAAAATCGGACAAACGCGCGATGATGCTGTTGGTGAAGCTTTTGATAAAGTTGCACGTATGATGGGAATTGCGTACCCAGGAGGACCCGAGATCAGCCGCCTTGCTGGCGAAGGTCGGTCACGTGAACTTCCTGTGTATGTAGCACTTCCACGACCAATGATTAACTCAGGCGACCTCGACTTCTCATTCTCAGGACTAAAGACTGCAGTGCGTTACGCTATTGATGGAAAAGAACTTACTGATGATGACAAGCAAGCCTTGGCCCGAGACTTTGAGGATGCGGTGGTAGAAGTACTTTTGAAGAAAACTGCAGCAGCGTTTGATGTGCATGGTGGACAGGCACTTATTGTAGGAGGCGGTGTAAGCGCAAGCCAATTCATCCGACAGTCATTTAATAAATTCTTCCTCGATAACTATCCTGAAGCAACCGTATACTTCCCGAACCCAGGCCTTTCAACCGACAACGCAATCATGATCGCACTCTCAGGCCACGCAAAAAGCATGAACGCGTCGAATCCAGCAGCTGCGCTATTAATGAAGGCTGATGGAAATCGAAGTATCGCTGAATAACTAATTCAAATAAAAAGGTTGGAAAAGCAATGCTTTTCCAACCTTTTTGGTCTTTAAGGACTTGGTGGACTAGTGACGATGTGAGCATTTTATTTAGGGAGTGATTTTATACCTCCTAGTCCAGCAATTCGCCCCAGGACAAAGGGGCAAATCGGGACAGCACCCCAAGAGTATTTCCATTTTTATGGTCGACCTGAGCCTCCCTAAAAACTAGGGCAAATTCAGAATAGTCGTTGCACTTCTTACAGAAGCAGTTCAGGTTATCAATATTTTCCTCTGTCAAATATTAGGTAACCTCTTGCGAATCTTACGCTTCTCACCTTTCTGCATTTATGCTACTATCGATCTCTAAGTAATTATCATCATGAGTGAGCAACAAAACACGATTCCAGAGCTATTTTTAAAGCCATACGACCCGTCTGAACACGAGAAAAACATCTACAAGATGTGGGAGGATTCGGGGTATTTTAACCCTGACAACCTACCTGGAGAGCGTACTGAAACGTTCTCTATTGTGATGCCTCCTCCTAACGCTAATGCTTCACTGCATGCGGGACACGCTTTGTTTGTGACCGTG
>JBLHQB010000035.1:0-7683 GCA_047624725.1 Patiriisocius sp.
CGCTGATGAAGGACCAGGTAGACGCGCTGACTGCCAATGGGATCAATGCTGCGTTTATTAATAGTTCGCTCAGCTACGAGGAAATTGATGCAATCATGGCAGACGTACAAAGTGGTGTTATTAAAATTCTGTACATCGCACCTGAGCGACTTTCCGTGCCTCAGTTCGCTACACTCATGCAAACGCTCCCCATCAGTCTATTCGCAATTGACGAAGCACACTGTATTTCTGAGTGGGGCCACGACTTTCGTCCTGATTACCGCAATCTCAACAAGCTGCGTACCGACTTCCCAAATATCCCTATTATTGCGTTGACTGCCACGGCCACACAGAAGGTTCGCGAGGATATTGTAAAACAACTGAACCTCCCTACCCCACACATCTTCACCTCAAGCTTTAACCGAGAGAATCTTAGTTACGAAGTGCATCCAAAGAAAGAATCTTTCAATACAATTCTTTCACTGATTGAACTCTATCCAAAGGAGAGCGTTATTATCTACTGCTTCTCACGCAAGGACACCGAGGCGATGGCGACTAAACTACGAGCGCAAGGTCACAACGCGGGCACCTATCATGCGGGACTCACTGCCGATAAGCGTCGCGATAACCAGGACCAATTCATTCGTGATGATATCCACATCATGGTCGCTACCATCGCGTTTGGCATGGGTATCGATAAACCAGACGTGCGTTTGGTGATCCACCACAGCCTGCCCAAGTCTATTGAAGGTTACTACCAGGAAACGGGACGTGCAGGACGCGACGGGCTACCCGCGCGCTGTGTGCTCCTCTTTTCTGTTGCTGACAAGTTCAAGCAAGACTATTTCATCGGGATGATTAGTGACGAAGAAGAAAAGATGCAAGCCCAAGACAACCTCGACCAAGCTCTGCAATACGGAAGACTCCCCTCGTGTAGACGAAAGTTCCTGCTCGGATACTTTAATGAAGCGTACCCAGAGACAAACTGTGGTAACTGCGACCAATGTATAGAATTTGATCCCTTGGTAATCACTAAAGCTACAACCAAAACTCCTGCGAAGAAAAGTGCATCAAAGTCCAAAGGTGCTGCTTCAGCGGTATCAGGCGACTACGACACCGATCTCTTTGAAACACTGCGACAACTACGCATGCGAGAATCCCAACGCCTAAAAGTCCCTCCCTACATCGTCTTCGGCGATAAGTCCCTTCGTGACATGGCACAAAACAAACCTCAGACCGACGCGGCCTTTCTGGAGATTAATGGGGTTGGTGATAAGAAACTAAAGAAGTTTGGTGAGGTGTTTATGGAGGTGATTCGGGAGTATGAGGGGTAGGATTTTAAAATGTTAATACTCCCAGGAAAGATACTCTTCTGACTTGTACTTCATATCTTCATACACCCAGACCATGCGGTCGAGGAACCACATTTTGTCTAAGATAACTAAAATCAATCCTACGAGAACAGCCCAGACGTTTAGGGCATAGAGTCCCCATGCGAGAAGCGGCAAGATAACGAACCTCGTCCACACACTCCATTTGTTTGAGTGTTGCATCCAGGTTTCATCATTGATCCCAAAGAATTGCGTTACCTTGTGTAAGATTTTCATATTAAAAGTATACCAAAATGCTCACTGTTATTTGTCCATACTATTCCTCGAGTACAAGAAACGCGGATATGCTTGCATATTATGTGTTCTAGGCGTAGATTGGGAGAGGTTGAACTTTGAAAAAGGAGCACTACATGAGCCGCACTCAAGGAATGAAGAAAAAGACTGGTGGATCAGGAAGTAACGGAACCCGAACCCGCTCTGGTAAGAAACATCAGAAAAAGCACGGGATTGAAACTAAGCATGTAAAGCATAGTATCCCAAAGGTACTGCGTCGTATCCCAAAAGACACAACGGGTGTAATCACCTACGTACTGGATACCAATGTGATTATGACCGCGTGGGACTCACTGTTTAAATTTGAAGAACATGAAGTCTGTATTGTTGGCCAAGTTTGGGCGGAATTGGATAACCACAAGAAAGGCCACTCTTCTGAGGCCTGGAACGTCCGAAAGGCAATCCGTTGTGTTGATCAGTTAATGATCGGCAAAACACCGGAAGAGATTGCTAAAGGCATCCTACTGACTCCCCCATCAGAAATCCTCAACGGCAAACCACACACTGGCAAGCTAATATTTGATTTCTCTCTACCAAAATTGGACGAGGCGTTAAATATATCTCTTGACGAGAATCATCCTGACGATCGGATCATTCTCATTTGTCTAAAGCTTAAAGCTGAAGGCAAGCGTGTTGTCTTAGTATCAAACGATGGCAGCTGTCGCGTGAAAGCGACCGTTGTCGGCATCACTGCAGAAGAATATCTCAGTGACGCAGTACACACCATTCAGGGCGAAGAAGATCATCTCCCTGGCTTCCATGAAATGCCTGAAGACTTTATGGAAACTGCGGTTGATGACTGTACAGTTGTTGATCAGACTCGTACGAGGTACACACTCAAACACGCAGCACTGAAGGATGTTGCATCTAACGAATTCCTCGTTATGCCTGATGCAGCACATCTGCGAGTGGTCTCACGAGACGATTCTGGCAACGTCATTGCTGAAAGCTTTAAATTTCTTAAAGAAATCAGTGCAATGGGGATCAAGACCAGAAACGACGAGCAGGGCTTTGCCTTGCAATTACTACTTGATCCTGACGTTCCCGGCGTATCGCTCGCTGGGAAAGCTGGTAGCGGTAAGACCTACCTCACCCTGGCCGCTGGCATCCATATGATGGATAATCTGAATCTATACAAGCGGATTATTTACACACGGTCGCTACAAGGTTCTGATGAAGACATTGGCTTCCTTAAAGGAGACATGAAAGAAAAAATCAGTCCGTGGATGGGAGCACTTTGGGACAATATCGCAAGCTTGCGTGGAAACGGTGATGACCTCAGTGAAGACGATGAACTGAAAATGATGAAAGGCATCCAAATCACTGCACTGAACTTTGTAAAAGGTCGGAGTATCACCGATACACTGTTTATTGTTGATGAGACGCAAGATCTCTCACCAAAAGCATTGAAGATGGTCAGTACGCGTGTTGGTGAAGGTTCAAAAATTGTCTTTCTGGGTAATGTTGCTCAGATTGATAATCCACACCTAACTGAACACACCTGTGGACTGTCTGTGTTCATTCGTAAAATGCAGGACGCGGACCTTTGTGGTCACGTCACCCTGCAAAACGGTGAACGTAGTGCTTTTGCCACATTGGCTGAAGAAAGATTGTAGAAAAGCAAAGGAGCTGTCATATGACAGCTCCTTTTTTTGCGCGACAACTATTTCTTTCGCAGGGTGAGTATTTTTAGTCCTACTTCAGACGAAGCAATCAATACACCCAGTCTTCGTAATTGCGTCTCTTCCCTCTTGGCACTCATCACCCACCAGATAGAATCTCTTTTGTATGATGGTGCTAAATTAGACAAGAATAGCCAAGCTGGTTTGTTTGCTTTGATTTGTGCTTCATACTCTTTGGCAAGCGGTACATTCCTATCGCTAGAAGAATAACCGTGGGTATCAGTCCTATTGTTAAAAATGTGCATTCCTGCTGGATTCATTTTCCAAGTAACATGAGCGCATGCACTTTTTTTATCCAAATCACAAGGAGACCAAGCACCTTTGCTATACCCAATGGATAAATGATAAAGATTGGAAATCCATATTTTACGAATGCCTCTATCGCTACATCATTATTAAAGAAGTACATACTGAAAGACACAACGGCTAATGCACTAAATAGCCCCGTTGCACCCCAGTAGATTATTTAGTCTTTTTTAGAATATAGCAAAGTAATCTGGAACACAGTGCCATGCGTGTTACGCATTTACCTTACTCGTTAATTATGCAAAATCCATTACCAAACGGATCGACACAGTAGGCGATGGAACCCCAATCACCACTTTCACCTCCTTCATGCAGTCCCCCTAATTCCACTACTTTTTTAACACGTTCATCCACATTGGTGCAGAGAAAATCTAGATGAATAGGTGTCCAGTGACGTCCATAATCACGCACTACCTCACTTGATGGTATTGGTTTGGATCCAGGTTCTTTTTTCTGTAGATATATATCAGCATTATATACAGAAAGAACGATCATATTGGAACCTTGATCGCGCACCTTCTTGCAGCCCAGTGCTTCGATATAAAAAATCTCTGCTTTTTTCAATTCTGAGACATCGATGCTGACTGAAATTTTTATCATAAAGTATTATGCGTTATATTAATTATATTGCTTGATTATAACAAAACTAGCACGAGACAAGTATCTCGTGCTAGCTCGATGATGCGGAGAGTAAGGGATTCGAAGCTTACAGGTTCAGTACACCTTTTGGACAGATTATTTCGCAAGCTCATAATCTGACTCAAAAGCTTTTCGAATCACACGCAACAGTCTCCCAGACTATTGCTTTACTCTCCACCAATACAAAAGCCGCCCAAAGGCGGTTTGTATTTGCGGGCTTCCTCGAGCTAGAACCGTGGGTGGTTAAGCTCTATGTAATTAGTTTTATTAGTTAGATCGGTGACCACTTCCACTCTGACTCGCCCATAGCTTCTGATATGCACCAGATGCATTCATGAGTTCTTCGTGGGTTCCCTGTTCTATTACTTGCCCTTGATCGAGGACTACAATCTTGTCAAAGTCGACGATGGTAGATAGCCTATGCGCGATAGCAATGGTGGTCTTTCCTCCCTTGGAAATAGTCTTGATAGCATCTTGGATTTCTTGCTCACTCTTTGTATCCAAAGAAGCAGTTGCTTCATCGAAAAGCAGAATCGGTGGGTTCTTAAGCAACATCCGTGCAATGGCAACGCGTTGCTTCTCTCCCCCTGAAAGCTTCACGCCGCGTTCTCCTACTTCAGTGTCGTACCCTTGTGGTAATCCTTCAATCAGTGTGTGGATACTGGCGAGCTTGGCGGCTTCAACCACTTCTTCTTGACTCGCCCCCGGCTTTCCATACTGGATATTATCAAAGATAGATTCATTAAAGAGAATACTATCCTGCGCCACTACGCCAATATGTCCACGGAGTGATGCTTGCGTAATATCTCTAATGTCTGTGCCATCGATAGTGATACCTCCCTGGTCTACGTCATACAGACGAAGCAGTAGCTTGGCGATGGTCGACTTTCCACTTCCTGACGCTCCTACCAACGCCACACTCGTATGTGAAGGAATATCAATTGATACACCTTTAAGAATGTTTCGGTCTTCCTTGTATGCAAACTGTACATCTTTGATCTCCACATGGCCCTTCGTGCACCGTAGTTCCTTAGCGTCTTCCTTGTCTACCACATCGTTATCTACCTCCATTAGGTTAAACATCGCATCGACATTTGCCAAAGACTCCTTCAGGCGCATATATAAACTACCCAAAAAAGATAGCGGGATTGCCACACGGTTGAGGTACGTGGTAATAAGCACAAAGTCTCCAAGAGTAGCTGTCCCCGCGAGGTATTCGCGGACCGCGAGGCCAAGCAGTGCCGTAAGTCCCATAGTCAGGATAAATCCTTGCCCCATGTTGAGGTTTGCTCCTTTCTTGGTAGAAATAATCGCAATGTCGGCCCAGCGTGCCAGCGTCGACTGGTATCGTGTATATTCAAATTCTTCATTTGTGAAATACTTCACCGTTTCATAGTTCATCAATGCATCAATCGATTGTTCACTTCCCTTGTCGTCACGCTTATTTGCCTCTAGCAGTAACTTCTGCCTTCGGTTGGTCACAATCACGGTAAACACCACATATACAACCACAAAAACACCAAACACAACCGCAAATATCGGCGGAAAGAATGTAACAAAGATAGCAATCACTAAACCAATCTCAATGAGCGTGGGTAAAATACTTCCAGTCAAAAAGAAACTTAAAGAACTCAAGGCACCGGTACCGCGAGTAATCTTGCGAGACACTCCACCAGTGGCTTGGTCTGTATGAAACTCCACAGGCAAACTCAAAAGGTGGTTAAACACATCAAGTGAGATAAGCTGCTTCACGCCTACAGTCACCTTCGCGAAGACATAGTCTTTAATACCACTAAGCAAGTCCGTTCCCCAGCGCAACGCGAAAAAAAGCACCACCAAGAACATCATCGAACCAACCTCAACCGGATTAGTAGCATGTTCAGCCAACGCATCCACGATTTCCTTAATCACGTATGGGTTAGCTACAGACAGTAGTCGTCCAGCAACAATCAAAACCAGCGAAATACCAATCCTTCCCTTAAACTGCATCAGATACGGCAGGATCATCCACAGGTACGACTGCTTCTTCTTCTCTGGTGTATTTGTACCATCCATAATAATTATTTTAAACTCCAATATGTTCTCTAAAGAACTTAGCCATTTCTTTAATAGACCCTTTTTCTTTCATACATGATAACAAACTTGCACAAAACATAGTGTCTCGTGCTAGCTCGATGATGCGGGCTGTCTCGAGTTAGAACTGTGGGTGGTCAAGGTGGGCTTGGTCGATTTAGTTATTTTGAGATTCTGGTTTGATAGTGTCTAGTGCGCATTCAAACTCTAAGAGCAAGTACCAAATTGGTTTGCTGTCTGCTCACAATTTTCCTCTACAAGTCCTGCATTTATGAGCAGACCTGACAGCAAACCATCCTCGGTTGAACAATATACAGTATCTACATCAATCTGACGTTGTCCCATATTAAATGCGGTACATTGCAGTTCGTATTTTTTCATCAAGCTCTCAATTTTAGTCAAATTTTCTTGAGACGTATCAACCACAGTAACCATTCCAAGGTGCAACACTTGACCACAGCAGTCCAGAGTGAATTTTAGTTCAGAATCAATTGAATCTATGTAGCCACTGTAATAATTTGACCCATCGGGGCTGGACTGAGGTGTACTGGGCCCTAAGAGATAGAATCCGGCAATTACAAGTAGCCCTATAATTAAAATTCCAAGTAACGTTTTCATAATTAAATACTAACACAAAACACAAGTGTCTCGTGCTATCTCTAAGATGCGGAGAGTAGAGGATTCGAACATTACATGTTCAGTACACCTTTTGGACTTATTATTTCACTTGCTTATATCTTACTCAAATTCTTTGATTTTGTTTTGTGAAATCTATATTAGTTGTTCTTATGGTTGAAGAATCAAAATTTGTAGGACCTTCGTTTCACTCGAAGGTCCTTTTCGGGTTAGTATCTAATATAATGAGTCATGATGGACTTTAAAAATTTACATATCATAATATAATTAACCTATGAAAAAAATTGTCTTCTTCTTTATATTTTTCCTGTTGGCTCTAGGTATAATGTGGGCAGTCCAAGGACTCTCCGATTTTGACCTCAGTGCACACGATGTACGTGCCGTTTCATTTATCGTTGATAACTCTGTAGTATCAGGAACTCTGGTATTACCGCATGATCTCGACAATCCTCCCATTGCTTTGATTATCCATGGAGATGGTCCCCAAGACCGCTTCTCGGGCGGAGGATACTTTCCTATCATCAATACGCTCCTAGATGCAGGTATTGGTGTGTTCACGTGGGACAAGCCAGGGATAGGGGGCAGTGCTGGTAACTGGCTGGATCAAACAATGGACAACCGCGCCACAGAGGCACTGGCAGCGAGGCAGGCCATTGCGGAATTTGATACGATAGACATTGATCAGATTGGTTTTCTGGGATTTT
>JBLHQB010000036.1:0-7310 GCA_047624725.1 Patiriisocius sp.
TATTTGATCTGAAATTACAGCATTACTCTTCCTTCCCTACTTGTGCATCGGGATATTTCTTGAATATGAGGAAATGGCCACCATTACCAAATAGGAGCAGAAGGATTATTGCGGCGAAATGTGGGATGTGCCCTGCGAGCTCTATGGGGCCAAGGAGGAACAATGGGATAGTGAAGACAATTGCTACAACCAACGCATTGAGTCGGGTTACTACTCCGAAGATGAAGATCAGTCCGAAGAATACTTCTACTGAGCCAGCTGAGAGGACGAACAGATAATCTGAGAAAGGAAACCCGAGTGATTGCATGAAGTTCCAGTTGTGCAGGCTCAAGAAGTTGATTCCGTACTCTGGAGCAAGGAGCTTCTCTGAGAAGCCAAGAATCACTAAGGTCGCACCAGTACCAAGACGTAGAAACGATAGTGCATATTCTTTAAATGGATATAGTTTCTCTTTGAAGTATGAATACGAGATGATTGAGAAGTAGTCGTTCCCCATTACAGCAATGAATGCTGCTGTTGAGAGAATCCAGATGTCTTCCAGTGATGCAAGCCAACCGCCGAAGTAGAATGTAGCAAGATAGAGACCCATGAGCACGAATGAAAAGGTCCGCGTTGCGATACCGAGCATGAACGCGATACCAATAGCAATCTGAATGGAGATCATTGCAAATGGTATACCTGCTTCGTGTGTGAGGTTTGGCGAGAAAAGATACTCGTGTGTTCCTGCGATAACCAAAAAGCTTCCTGTTACCATCGCGAAGGTTGATGCTGCGCGTTCATATGCGTGTGGTGCCTTGGGTCGCAAGAATCCGAGACGGAAGATATTGCGCTGGTGAAAGATGATCCCTAGCAGGAGTACGATGAGTATGATAAATGCCCAGACCCCCATGTAGAGCATTGTGGGTTCTGTAGTTTGTAGCGGCAATAGTTCTTTTTCTGCGAACCATCGGGTGTGTGCTGAAAGGGATAGCGGGAGACATAAAAGAAGTGCAGACAGTGGTAGATGTTTCATGGCTACAGTATTGCACCGTTTACAATGAATAGATGCAACACTTGTCCCCTCTGGGGGGGGCAATCGGAAGAGCGCTGGATTGCAGTGCTGACGCTTGCAAAGACAAAGGGCGTCTTTGTGAACGCATGCGTAGCAATCTGTGAACACAAAAGAGCGGAGGGGGAACCTCCTGTCTTTTATTGGCTCTTAGGGTCATGCTGCTAAGTATAATCATACGCTTTGCGTAAGGCTCTACGAAGCACGCCCTTTCTTACAGAAACTGTTTAGGTTGTCGCCCTGAAGAGCTGGCACTATCGCTTTGTTCTGCATAAAGAAAATATATTCACTACGTTCTTTATTTTCCTAAACCTCTTGCGAAAGTATTTTGATACTTTCTCACCCGGACTCGATTGTTTTGGCATCAGGAATAGTCAAAACATGTCTCTGTCTCATAAAGCTAGAAAAACACCCGCAGGGGTGTTTTTATTTACGCTTTATGCCTTACTCTTCTTGAAACAATCTAAACACTTTAGGTTCTCAGTGTTTCGTGGCTCAAACGGCAAACTAGTGATTGCGGCACCGCAACCTGCGCACTTCCACTCACCTGCATGCTTTGGCTTCTCTGCAGCTGCTGGTGCGCTTTCAAAGTCTGGTGCTGGTGGTTGTTCTCCGGCAAGCCCTGCGTCTTCTGGGAAGTCTGGCATCTCGTCAGCCGACATCATTGAAGCATCGTCCGGCATCTGGTCAGCCGCTCCTGCTTCAGAGTCTTTCTGTTTTCCGTAACATGCGCGACAGGTTAATCCTGATTCACCTCGTGGCTGAAATGGTAATTCTGTAATAGCTCCCCCACACTTGCTACATTTCCAATCTCCCTGAAACATAAATAATTTAGTCGTTAGTTGTTAGCTTTTATTCCTTAGATCACTAGTATACACCACCACACATAAACAGAAAATGATCTCAAGTAAACTCCTTTAAGCCATAATAAAGAATCACCACACCGACAAAAAGGATGACCCCTGCAAGTATCAAAGTATATTTCCCCAGAGAACTCGAGAGAGTTGGTGTCTTACAAAACAAATCATCAGACTCGATGTCTCTGTAATCCAGAATTAACTCGTACGCATAAATAATTGCAGCTATTGCAAAATAAGGAACAATAGAGAAGAAAGACCGTAGGCAAGAGAGGCGGAGAGAGAAACCAAAAGCACCGAAAAAATGAACGATTTTATAAAACGCGTTGTTTGAATAAATCCTAAGCAAAAATACATATGTAGTGTCTATATTTTAACCCAAATAATATATTCTCAAAGTTGTTTTGATTTCGAGAAAAGGAAGCAAATAATCAAAGAAGTACGCGGCGTACAAGAAAAAGAACCCGAGGTGTACGTTTTGTACAGTGAGGGTTCTTTTTCGTAGTACAACAAAGTAATTCAAAGATTATTTGCTTTCGTAGCTAGCGCGGACGAAGGCGGTGAACAAAGGGTGCGGATCCAGTGGCCGCGCCTGCAACTCTGGATGATACTGCACTCCTACAAAAAATGGATGAATCTCTTCTGGTAACTCCATTGCTTCCATAAGTCGTCCGTCAGGTGACTTCCCCGAGAATACAAGACCTTCGTTCTCAAGTTCCATGATGTACTTAGGATTCACTTCGTACCGATGACGGTGTCGCTCGATTATTTCTGACTGCTTGTACGCCTTAGCTACTACTGAACCTTTTTGTAGCACTGCAGGATACTGACCTAGTCGCATTGAACCTCCCATCTCACCCTTAGCAATCTTCTCCTTCTGTTCGTCCATGACGCCAACAATAAGATCAGTCGCCTTTTCGTTGATCTCTTCGGTACTGGCGTTTTTCTTCTTTAATACGTTTTGTGCGAACTCAAGCACGGCAAGTTGCATACCGTAACAAATACCAAAGTATGGGATTCGATTCTTTCGCACGTATTCAATAACGTTTATCTTTCCATCAATCCCGGTCTTCCCGAATCCTCCAGGCACCAATACTCCGTCGTACTTCTTTAGGCTCTTCAGTTGCTTCTTATCTGCAAAGTCCTGTGATGACAAGTACGTGATGTTTGGCTTTAGTCCTAGTTTGTATGCTGAGTACTTAATTGCTTCAAGTACTGAGATGTACACATCAGAAAGCACGAAGTCCCCTGAACTGAAGTACTTCCCAATTACCGCGATCTCTACAGTGTCTTTTGTGTTCTTAGATTTCGATACAAACTTCTTCCAATCTGCCATGTCTGACTTCTGCGTACATGGAAGTTGCAGCAATTCGCATAATCGATCTGAGAGATGTCCTTTCTCAAGATTTAAAGGAATGTCATACACACTATCAACGTCTGGTGCAGAAATAACATTCTCTACTTTTACGTTACAGAACTTCGCGATCTTTTCTTTACGTTTCTGATCGAGTGCCACTGGTGCGCGCGCAAGAATAAGGTCTGCAAATACTCCTGAACTATTAAGCGTTCGTGCAGCGTGCTGGGTTGGTTTAGTCTTCATTTCTCCAATACTTCCAGGTACAGGAAGATAACTCACCATCACTGTCGCGATATCATCAGGAGTCTCTGTCTTCATCATTCGAATCGCTTCGATAAAGAGAATACTCTCGTACTCGCCCACGGTACCACCAACTTCAATAAGCACCACATCTGCCTTGGCTTCTGTAGCAGCAAGTTTAATACGTCGAATTGCCTCTTCAGGAATATCAGGTACCACCTGCACATTACGTCCACCGTAGCCAAGATTACGCTCTTTAGCGATCACTGCTTGGTAGATACTTCCCGTAGTCATGTAGTTGATCCCAGGGATATCAATATTTAAAAACCGTTCATAGTTCCCCATGTCCTGATCTGTCTCAAGACCATCTTTAAGCACAAAACACTCACCGTGCTCTGTTGGGTTCATGGTACCTGCGTCCACGTTCACGTAGGGGTCAATCTTAATTGCGGTAACACTCAAACCACGTGCTTGCAGAATTTTTGCAATTGATGAGGATGCAATTCCTTTCCCTACTCCACTCATTACTCCACCGACGACAAAGATATATTTTGTATTCTTCTGCTCCTTATTACTCTTCACTGTTTTTGCCATCGTATTATTATTTTAAACTAAACTCGTAAATAGCGAGCTACTGCCAGCAAACTTGAAACAACGCCCATAACAATTCCTGATCCAACCAACACCATAAAGATGTAGCCGAAGTCTGAAACAAAATAGTTAAAGAGGTTGAACTGGAAGAACTGTTCAGTCTCCGGGCCTATCCAGAGGACAATTGGGTAGAGAATCAAAAGTGCGAGTACTCCAGCTGCAATACCGTACATAATCCCTTGCAGCATAAATGGACCACGGATAAACATGTTACTTGCTCCAACCAAACGCATTACTGAAATCTCTTCGCGTGTTGTGTATACCGTCAGACGCACGGTATTAAAGGTGATTAGGATTGCAGCCGCTACTAACACAATCATTACTGCGAACGTCGCATTTTCCACTGCTTTAATGATTGCAGTGAGCTTCTCAATCGCCCCTTGGTTCTTCACAAAGTTTACTTCATCAATAAGCGGACTCTGTGGATCCTCAATCGCCTGCTGGTCTGCTAAGAATGCTGCAATACCCTCGTATTGCGAGGTGTCCTTTGCGCGAATTGAAAGTGAGGATCCTAGTGGGTTGTCTCCAAGTTCTTCAAGCCCTTGCATGATCGTTTCGTCGTTCTGGTGTCGTAATGAGAATGCTTCAAGCGCTGCTTCACGTGAGGTAAATACCACCTCTTCTACGTCGGGTAGCGCTTCAAGGGATGTCTGGAGTAAGTCGACGTCTGTTTGCTCTGCAGTGGTAACGAAGTATACGTTGATATCCACTTTGTCTTGCACGTTCTCAAGTGAGACTGCAAGCAATGTATCCACCATCATCGTTGCGCCGATTACAAACAATGCAACAGACATTACAAAAATCGCTGAAAGTGATACAAACGCGTTGCGCCAGAATCCTACAAAACCTGCTCGAACTATTCGTTTAAAAGCTGTCCACATAATAATTATAATACGTATTTACCTTCTGCATCGTCTCGCACGACACGTCCTTCGTCCATAGTAATAACTCGTCGTCCTAGTTCATCGATCACCCCCTTGTTGTGTGTGGTCATGATCACGGTAGTACCCAGATCATTAATCTTTCGTAAGATCTGTACTACTTCATACGTAGCAATCGGATCTAAATTTCCCGTAGGCTCGTCTGCAATGATGATATCTGGCTGATTTACAATCGCTCGTGCGATAGCCACACGTTGCTTCTCTCCTCCCGAGAGTTCTCCTGGGAAATTCCAGATCTTATCTTCAAGATCAACCAGTGCAAGCGCCTGGGGTACATTCTCAGCAATCTCATCATCAGTTCGTCCGTTGGCTTCCATGGCGAATGCAATGTTCTCGTAGGCGGTCTTATGCGGAAGGAGCTTAAAGTCCTGGAAGACGGTACCGATCTTTCGTCGGTACTTAGGAAGTTTTGTCTTTGGAATCTGGTGAATATCAAGAGATTCAAAAAATACCTGACCGCCAGTGGGCCGATCTTCTGCAATAAGCATTTTTAGGAGTGTTGTTTTACCTGCACCTGAATGACCTACAATTGAAACAAATTCTTTAGGAGCTACTTGAAAAGAAACACCTTCAAGTGCAACTCCGTTTCCACCGTTATAGGTCTTCGATACGTTGTCGAAATAAATCATAATCTAACTTCACTATTATACTGCAATGCTTGTAATAGGCCAAAGACATACGGTGAATTGGGTGCATTAGAACATAAAACTCTTTTCTGTCTCCTATAACTCCGCCGCTGCATCAAGAAAGAGCTGTATATCACCACCCAGCACCCCGTCTATCTTGCTGGTCTCTGTATTGGTACGATGATCCTTCACCATTTGATACGGATGCAATACGTATGAACGAATCTGTGACCCCCACTCTATCTTTACTGTTTTTTCTATAGAAAATCCCTGCATCTCTCGCTTATGTTGTGCGTCGGTAAACGCAAACACCTTTCCTGCTAAGAGCTTCATACCTTTTTCTCTGTTTTGTTGCTGTGAACGTTCTGTAGAAACATTAACTGAGATGTTTGTAGGTACATGCTTAATACGCACCGCGGTCTCACGTTTGTTTACATTCTGCCCACCAGCACCTCCACTGCGTGCGAAGCTAATTTCTAGATCATCTTCCTCGAGATCAACTTCTTTAAGATCATCTACCTGAGGTGAAACTTCAACGAGTACAAACGATGTCTGCCGCTTCCCGCTGGAGTTAAACGGTGACATGCGCACAAGTCGATGTACCCCTGATTCTGTTTGCAACACACCATACGAACCCTTCCCATGAATTTCAAACGTGATATTCCGATACCCATTATGCTCATTAGCATGCGAATCAAGCACCATAGCTGCCCACCCTTTGCTCTCAGCGTACTTTTGATACATCTCTACAAGCATCCGAGCAAAGTCTTCCGCGTCGTCACCTCCAGCCCCTGCCACAACAGTAATCACCGCGTTGTTGCGGTCGTACTTCCCTTTCCCTTGGGCTGTGTCCTTAAGATCCTGCGACTCCTTAATCATCGCCTGTGCTTTCTGTGGGTCGTTCCAAAAATCCGCCTGCAACATAGCAGTGTCGATTTCTTCAATACGTTTTTGAATGTCTTCGGGCATAGAATTAAATCAAAGGTAGTCTGTATACGGTCGTCGGGTCATTAGTTTCTTCAGTTCTTGAAACGAAGCCAAATTTCTTGTACCACGAAGCTAAATCATGACTTGGTCGATTACTTAAATCCAAACGCCGTAATCCAGTAAAGTTTTCTTTTACGTGATTAATTGCCGCTTCTAGCAATGGGGTACCATGTCCCCGCGGCAATGATTCAGTCTCAACAGCAATTGGACCTAAGTGTGCACGGTCTTCGAGATACACAATACTTAAATGCACCATACCTACTAACAAAGGTTCTGTCTCAGTTTCAGCTAACTGTAGGAGTAGCACATTTGTAGGACTCGCATCAATTGCCTGTAGTTGCTCTACAGTTACAGGAGTTGGGGTTCGTGAAGCTGAAGCTTTAAATTGTGTTAGACGTTCCGCTAAGGTTGTTAGATCAAAATTTTCTTTCTTAAACTCAACAATTGTAAGCGCTGCTCGTTTTTCATTCATATTGAAGAGTATACCAGTGTATACTTTGTTTTCAATTTTTCGTTTCTCTGGTACGATGTTGCAACGCTGTAGAACATCGCCATCTTAGCTCAGTCGGTAGAGCGCATCCATGGTAAGGATGAGGTCCTCGG
>JBLHQB010000037.1:0-6815 GCA_047624725.1 Patiriisocius sp.
TCAGCGACTCTGATGATAATGGTTCTTGGGACGGAACACACCCTTTATATATTAGTGCAGGAGGAAATTATGCAACCTTTGAAAATCAGGTACGCGCAAATAGTTTTTGCGATAGAGCAGGTAACAATTGTTCTACACCGGCTGGTATACGGAGCTCTCTAAGCCCTGCAGCTGAAACTGATCCACAAGTTGGATTGCTTGATGGGGGTAAATGGTGCCGTTCAAACAATGCAGGGACAGCAATTTGGTGTGGTGAAGATAAGCCTCTAACAACATGTACGAAGAGATCTGTCACAAGAGATAATCCAACATTTAGTCGAACTACAGCCTTCTGCAAGGCTGATGAAGTTGTTACAGGAGGATCGTGTAACACAAACGGTACTTACCATCCACCAAATTTTCCTATTAAACCAAGTGATCCAAATTTCCCTAGTAGTGGCCCTAACCGTTTGGGGTGGCAGTGTGCCACAGCCGGAAGTGACAGTGGTCATACGTCAGTGCATGTCATGTGCTGTAAATAGTTAATCAAACATATGAAATTATATTTAAGCGTTGCACTATTATTATTCCTTCTCCCGAGCGTGTCGTTTGCGCAGGTAGGAAGCGATACTGACCAATCAGCCGGAGGTGTTTTAACTGAGGGAATTGTGCGTATTTTAGAGCTCCAGAAAAAATTTGATTCCGGCTCTATTTCGGAAACTGAATTGCAAGAATATGCTGCTCTAAATGATGGTGATGTATCCCTTGCTGAGTATCGACCGGTTCCACAATTTGTTGAAGAGGTGATTGACGCTACAGAGATCATTGACGATCCTATTGTGAATAATGCAACTATGTACGTACAGGTTGACACACATCAGGATGTGAGTGAGCAAGCAAACGCACTGCAAAATATCATTGTATTGCTTAGTGTTGCGGTAGGTATTAATTTACTCCTGACACTGTACATTATGGTACGCATTCGTTTTATCTATAAATAAAGTCTCGATACATTGTAAGAAAGCCTAACCACGTCCTATGTCTCAAACTCTCAAACGTATGCAGACGGTACCTGTCGGCGCGCTGGAGACACAAAAACTCGATATCGCATTAGGTGCACACTGGCAGCACAGAATTATTGCGCCAGTTAGTAATAAAAAACGACCTGCATAAGTAGGCCGTTTTTTTATTTGGAGATGATATTTATATCCCCGGCTTCCGCTCCCGTTGCTTAAAGCTGAAATTCCGCATCTTCTTATGAACTAGTAGTTGTTTAAATATTCCACGTGCGCTTGATTGTGTGTGTACGGCGACCTTCTGCACACTTTGTCCTGAGATGATGAGTTCCATTCCTGCAGTGGTGTACACCGCGGTAACAAACCGTGCTCCGGCACCTTTGCGGCTATTGGTTTTAATCTCTCCTGGCGCGATCATCTTTACCCCTGGGATACCCTCAAGTACACGAACGACTTCTTGCGCAGTTTCGGTAAGGGTCGTATGTTCTTTTCCACGAGGTTTAGGCATAGTAGAGATTAAATACGATGTACGGGACGATAGTCATCGTGATATAGATGACACTGATTCCGATGATTGTCTTTTGCATCCGGATTGATTCTGTTCGTTTCATAATGAAGACCAGTAAAAGGAGTACCGCGATAGTATCAAGTGACCCAACGATGTTTCCATAATGATTTGGGTCCCAGTAGGAGAGAGGGCTTTCAAACTTCCAGTCAGTAAGTGGCCAGAGGTGTCGATACGCATCATCAACGTGCACGGTAAAGTCCATGAAGCTGTGCAAGATTCCCCCTGCAGCAATCCAGAAGAGTAACTTCTTCCCGACCACATGTCCTAGGAGCAATAGGGCAGGCCAAAGGATAAAAGAGTGTGAGAGGGTGACGTATGGCGTCCATGCAGAGTCGAAATAGAGTACGTCCCATAGCTGCTGCTGAGAGACACCAAGGATGACCGTATTATAAAAAAAGAAGACATACGCAGGCATATCAGGCAGTAAACCGCCTAAAATAGCGCCTAAAACACGTGTTTTGTCTAACCCAAGCTTGGTATCCAGACTACGAGCCATAGCCCAGCTATAGATGATGTGCGAGGGAGTGATCATGTGTTCAGACTATAGCATATAAAAAGAAAAGGCCGGGAGTTCCCGGCCTTTTGTTGTGCAGGCAATTAATGCGTGCCACCTGCTAGTGTTGCAACATCAGCTAAGCGAGCCGCTTCAGCAGCCTCAGCTGAGTCATCTACTGGTTGGTGGCTGGTGTTCTGCATCAGATTGTCAGTCGCGATATCTCCTCCGGTTGGAGTCCTTATAAGGTTTTGAGGTAGTGGACCACTGTCGCCGTGCACTCCTTCAGTAAACTCGTCACTGCCGTCTGGTTCGTTATCGTTGTGTCCTGACATCAGTTAATCCTCCCTGTTGCGATACCCCTTTGTACCCTGCAATGGCCCTTTAAACAAGCCGTAGCCTGTTGACTTCTGCCTATATCTCACGTATTATAGCCCCGTTCTAACCTCGTTTATCTGTATCCCCTGGTAGGGAGCCGGTAAACAATAAACCGTTACAAACCTTAGCATTCTGGAGTATTTCACTCTATTGCTGAGGGAGGCAGAATACATTATTAAGCATGTATTGGCAGGCACCTTCTGGTTCCTGTTGGTACGATCTCCATGAAGCAGTAGCATTGATTGATTTGTACTAGAAATAGTACGAGCCTACGGGACCTACGCGCTTCAGGGATATTTATTTCTCTTATGTCACGATCATTATATAAGGGACCATATGTTGACGAGAAGCTGTTGAAGAAGGTGGCTAAATTAAAGCCAGCTGACGCAGTAGTTATCAAGACATGGTCTCGTGATTCGGTGATTTCACCAGAAATGGTTGGCTTCATCTTCGGAGTACACAACGGTAAGGACCACATTGAGGTTCTCGTTACTGAAGATATGGTTGGTCATCGATTGGGTGAATTTTCACCAACAAAGAAATTCTACCGTCATGGTGGAAAGATGCAGAAGGAACTTGATCAGAAGAAGAAGGAAGCTGAAATCGCAGCTGCTAAAGCTGCAAAGGCATCTTAGTAATTTTACACAGAGTATATGAAAGCAGTTCTAAAAAACTACCGACAGTCTCCGCGTAAAGTTCGTCTTATCGCAGATCTTGTTCGAGGGAAGAAGGTAAACGATGCACTGATGACTCTACAATTCGTTGAGAAGCGAGCTGCAGAGCCATTTGCAAAGGTTATCCGTTCAGCACAGGCGAACGCACTACAAGCAGGCGAAAGTGCAGACCAGCTATTTATCAAAATGGTGGCAGTGAATAAGGGTACGATCCTGAAGCGATTCCGAGCACGAGCTCGTGGAAGCGCATCACGTATCAATAAGCGAAACAGTCACATTACCGTTGAACTCGGTACTAAGTAATCGGAAACTACTATGACACACATAGCACATCCATATGTACAGCGTATCGGTATCAACCGTGACTGGAAGAGTCGTTGGTTTGCTACTGATCCAGCAAAGTATCGTGAGTATCTCCGTACTGATGCATCAATCCGTAAACTTCTTACAAAGAAGCTTAAGGGTATGTCTGTTGACGTTATCGAGATCGAGCGAGATGATAAGACTCTACGGATTCTTGTTAAAACTGCACGTCCAGGTTTAGTTATCGGACGAAGTGGTGAAGGTGCAGTTACATTGAAGAAAGATGTTGACTTGCTCCTACGTAAGCTAAAGCTTGCTGAAAAACCTGATATTAAAATTGACATCGAAGAAGTGCGTTCAGTGGAAACTAGCGCAGCAATCGTAGGTCAAATGGTTGTTGAGGGACTTGAGAAACGAATGCCATTCCGTCGTGTTCTTAAGCAGACTATTGAAAAAGTAATGGCAAACCGAGACGTTCAAGGTGTACGTATCATTCTTTCAGGGCGACTTGGAGGAGCTGACATGGCACGTCGAGAACAGCTTAAAAAAGGTCGAATCCCACTTCAAACGCTACGAGCTGACATCGACTACGCTCGAGAGCGCGCTAATCTACCATACGGTGTGATTGGAGTTAAAGTTTGGATTTATCGAGGTGATGTATTTGCTGACCGAAAGGCTGCAGAAGAAAAGACATCACATACTAACCACACTGCATAGTGTTTCTGTATGTTATTTCCAAAGAAAGTTAAACACCGAAAGTGGCAGGTGCTACGACGGCACCCAGACAAGCTACTACGCCCAGACACACGAGGGGTAACTGTTGATTTTGGTTCATATGGACTAAAGGCAACCGCGCAAGCACGTGTTCGATCAAATCAGATTGAAGCTGCTCGTCGAGTTATCTCACGAACACTTGGTAAAACAGGTAAAATTTGGATTCGAATCTTTCCAGACCGACCAGTAACAAAGAAGGCTGCTGAGGTAGGTATGGGGAAAGGTAAGGGTGATCCTGAGTACTTCATGTTTGAAGTACGTCCCGGTCGTATTTTATTCGAAATTGACGGTGTCTCTGAAGAGGTCGCACGTGAAGCGTTGCGAAAGGCTGCATGTAAACTCCCTGTGAAAGCAAAGTTTGTGCGTCGAGAAGACACTCGAGTATAAGCAAAAGTGAATATGAGTAACTACAAAGATATTCAGAAGAAGACTGATGCAGAAATTGTGACATTGGTGACTGAGAAGCGAGAAGCACTACGTGTGTATCGTTTCAGTGCTGCTGGAGCAGGAAATGCAGATGCAAGTACTATTCGCAACGCGAAGAAGGAAATTGCGCAAAGTCTCACTGAGCTTAATGCACGAAATCGTGAGCAAGCTAAGCAAAAAGCACAATAAGTATGGTAAACAAAGACACAACCGAAGTAACAAAGACAGGGGGGCGTTCACTACGCGGAACTGTTGTTGCATCGAAGATGACTGATACCTGTACGGTGGCTGTAGAACGATATGTGAAGCACCCAAAGTACAAAAAGTATCAACGTCGTACTAAGAAGTATCTCGTACATGACACAGGTAACACTGCGCAGGTAGGAGCAAAGGTCGAAATCAAGGAGACACGTCCTGTTTCAAAGCGCAAATACTTTGAACTAGTTAAAGCATAAGCTTATGATTCAACCACAAACAATTGTAAAGATTACTGACAACTCTGGAGGTAAGGTTGGTCGAGTATTTAAGGTACTTGGCGGGTCTAAGAAGCGATATGCTGAACTAGGAGAGTTAGTAATTCTTTCAGTACAGTCTGCTGAACCACGTAAGCAAGTTAAGAAGAAAGACGTGCTTTGTGCAGTAGTCGTACGACAGAAGAAAGCGTACCGACGAAAAGACGGATCGTATGTATCATTTGATGACAACGCTGTTGTGATCATTGATAAGGAAAAGAAGGAACCCAAAGCAAACCGTGTATTTGGTCCAATTCCACGAGAATTATCAGAAGCTGGTTTCCAGAAGATCGTATCTCTGGCTCCCGAAGTCGTCTAAAAAATTCCAAACTTGGCACATACGCTTGGTTTTGAAAAATGTGTTCGGTCACTGTATATCCGTATACACCTCCGTCACACATTTTCCTTCAACCGGCGCGTCTGCACTCAATTTTGAAATTTTTAGTAACTCTAAGAAATTCGTATGAAAATCAAAAAAGGAGATAACGTCATCGTGAACGCAGGAAAGGATAAAGGAAAGACAGGTACTGTAGAACAGGCTTTTCCAAAGACTGATCAGGTACTTGTAGAGGGTGTGAATGTAAAGACATACCACCAGAAAAATTCTCGAACGCGTACACCAGGACAAATTATTGAAAAAAACGCACCTATCCACGTATCAAACGTTTCATTCCTTGAAGGAAAGAAGCCAGTGCGTATTGGGTACATCGTCGAAACTGACGGTGATAAGTCAAAGAAAGTTCGTATTTCACGAGCTTCTGGAAAAAAGATTTAAGTATGGCAACACAAAACATGAAAGCCGTAATTGCAACAGCGTACGAAACATTGAAGGGAACCTTCAAGTACTCAAACGTTATGCAAGCACCGCGAATTGATAAAGTGATTGTATCAACTGGTGTTGGAAAGATCGATGACAAGAAGCGTATCGAACTTATCCAAGACCGTCTTGCACAAATCACTGGACAGAAGGCTGCACCACGAGCTGCAAAGCAATCAATTGCGCAGTTTAAGCTACGAGAAGGAGATATCGTTGGATACCAAGTAACACTACGAGGTACACGAATGAATCTTTTCCTTGATAAGCTTATCCACGTAGCATTGCCGCAGACACGTGACTTCCGTGGACTCAACGCAACTGCGATTGATGAAATGGGAAACATCACACTAGGACTTAAGGAGCACACTATTTTCCCTGAGACAGTGGATGAAGATATCAAAGATGTATTCGGACTTGCAATCACAATCGTGACAACAGCAAGCTCAAAAGAAGAAGCTGAAGCATTGCTACGGCATATTGGTTTACCACTGAAAAAAGCTGCAGTTACAGAGTAACAAAGCTTTTTAGAAAGCAAACAATTTTGCTTTCGTTCAGTGGTAAAAGCCACAGGCATGTTTTGATTATTCTTAATATCAAAACAGCCGAGGCCGGCCAGGAAGTTCTTAGTAGAAATTACACGAAGTGAAAATATACTTAGAAACTTGACGGTGCCGTTGAAAAACCACCACCCTGACCAACCACTAAACTTCAACTCAAAGAACGTAACGGTTTAAGAGGAAACTCTATATACAAAAACCAATGCCTTCTGGCATTGGTTTTTGTGTTGTCACACAATAAAAGCCGGGAACGTGTGTTCCCGGCTTTGTTTTTTCATTTTGTGGCAAATTGACGAACAAGGACCATCACGATACTTT
>JBLHQB010000038.1:0-6432 GCA_047624725.1 Patiriisocius sp.
AAACCCGTTGGTACACATGGATCTCTTAGGATCAGTTATTGTTCCAGCTCTACTGTTCTTTGGTAATGCAGGCATTCTCTTTGGGTGGGCGAAGCCAGTGCCGTACAACCCGTACAACCTACGTGACCAAAAATACGGGGAAGCGCTTGTTGCTGCAGCAGGGCCTGCGGTAAACATTCTTCTGGCACTTATCTTTTCTGGAATCATCCGTGCAGCTGACCCATTAAACCTCTCTGCTTCGTTTGTGGACCTCGCTTCATATATTGTATATATCAATATTCTCCTAGCGTGTTTCAACATGATCCCATTCCCACCACTTGATGGGTCTAAGATTCTTATGGCGTTGTTACCTTTTGGTCTACAACAGAAGTATCGCAGCATGATTGCATCAGTTGAACGATACGGATTCTTCGTTACCTTCGCACTTATCTTCGTATTCATCAATGTATTCTGGGGACCATTCTCACAGGTGATCGGTGCAATCTTTGAATTGTTTACCGGAACACGAGCCTTTTAATCTAAAAAGGTGCTTGTCTGTGCAGGGAATCCGCGACTGTCGCGGATTTTTTGTTGCTTGATCTTGCCAGGCTCAGTCTGAACGTGCTTGCACAAAAACGTATATGTAGTATTGTATCGAGGCTAATATGGCAACAATAAATCAATTAACAAGAAAGAAGCGACGTGATAAGGCAACCAAGACAAAAACTGGTGCCCTTCAAGCTGGTTTCAATTCAATCAAGAATAAACCAACTGATTACACTTCGCCATTCAAGCGAGGAGTATGTACGCGTGTAACTACAAAGACACCACGTAAGCCGAACTCAGCGATTCGAAAGATTGCCCGAGTACGACTTTCTAACGGTCAGGAAATTACTGCATACATCCCAGGAATCGGTCACACACTTCAGGAACACTCTGTTGTTCTCGTACGAGGTGGACGTGTGAAGGACATTGGTGTGAACTACACTGTTGTACGTGGAAAGTACGATGCAACTGGTGTAGACGCACGACGTCGAGGACGTTCTCGTTACGGAGCTAAAATGCCCAAGGCAGAATAAATTGCCCACTAGCTTTGTTGAGCTACGATAATTTGTTACTCGTCGTACACATGTACGCCTCGTAACAAATTTCTTGCTCGCCTCACTAGTGAACAATTTCTCCAGCCTTGAAGGGGGGCGGTGCTCCCAAGACCAATTACAAATAGTTTATATTCGCTACAGATAGTAGACGCGGTTCAACCTTAACGGGTACGGAGCCAAACTATGCGAAGAATGAAAATAGATTTATGCTATTTCTCATTCGCATTAAAAAATTAAGAAAAATTGGTGAAGTTGGATGCAGTTCTAGGAACGAATAAAAAAGAGAACGAGCCGTATATGTATACGGTGAGAGATCTTTTTTAAGAGTGACAACGAAATGCGCCGACTGCACGATTTTTAAAAACATTATGCGACGACCAATTAAGAAACGGCCAGTAGTCAAACCAGACATGAAGTTTGGTAGCGTAGAAGTCGAACGACTTATTAACTACGTTATGCTCAACGGTCAAAAAGAAACTTCACGAAAAATCGTGTACGGAGCATTCGAGGAAATCAAGAATGCAAAGGAGGGAGGAGGAGATCCTTTGGAAATCTTCCAAGCTGCAGTTCGAAACGCAGGACCACAGATGGAAGTACGTTCGCGACGAGTTGGTGGTGCAAACTACCAGGTTCCTCGAGAAGTACGTCCTGAACGACGTCTTGCATTAGCCCTACGAGCACTTATCGGTGCATCACGTGGAGCTAAAGGACAGCCAATGTACAAATCTCTAGCGTCAGAGCTTATGCTCGCGGCTAAGGAGGAAGGTGCAGCGGTAAAGAAGAAGGAAGATACGCACCGGATGGCAGAAGCCAACCGAGCATTCGCCCACTTCGCCTGGTAACAGACATTTTCGTCACGTTACTGCGTTAAAAGGCCCGAAAATTTGTTCACCTTACCACCAAGTAAGGCTCACAAATTTTCGGGCCTTTTGCCTTGTCTCGTTTAGAAAATCTCAGTTACCAGGGTTGCGTTTATGTTTCAAAGTACTATATTAATTCTAATGAATTTCCTAAATAAAGATTTGACCATAGTGGTAATTGGGGCGGTTGTGCTTGTGGCAATTATACTTAAACATGTGCCACCCGATATTGGCATAAGTTTATTGACCCTGTCTCTTGGCTCTATAGCTTATTTTAAGTATAGCTATGAAAAGAATAAGGATCGAAAGACAGAAATTCTTGATCTAATTTCTTTTTTTAGAAAAGAACTTTTGCCTAAAAGTTTTGCACTAAATCATAAGTTAGAAGGGCAAGATGTGACAAATTTATTTATGAAAATGGATGTTGATGACATCGATTTGGCATATGAAAAATACCCTGTTGAGTTTCTTGCTCAAACTCGATTGTTGGCACCTGATGATATGACGGATGAAATTATAGATATAGTTAATGTCATTGAAGAATTCTCTGTTCGTGTTCTGACGCTAGAGGCTGAAAAGGAAGATTCTATAGCGATTTTGAAAAGCTCTTTTGTGCAGTTGACGGAGGCGGTATCTACTTATATTTTGAGAGAAAGACATAGTACTAACAGCCTTCTTTTTATTAACACTTTGGAGTTGTATAACTTATGGAATAGGTAGTATTACCTGTCGTAAATGGTTGACAGCATAACTCAAGAAACATTCATTGTTGTTCTACTCAGGCCTTCCTCCTAATTTCCGTGCAATTCGATACATCCCTAACAAGATTCCGATGAGGAGTAGGAGTTGGAGGAGGGTTGGATACCCGAGCATCCATGAGATGATTGCTAGGGTTCCGGCGTAGATGCCGTTTAGGATTGTTCCGAAGAAGGTGATGATGTCGCCGAAGAGACCTCCAGGTTTTTGTGCCTTGGGGGTTTCTTTTGTGCCTGACTCTGAAGGTTCTCCATTTGTTGTTCGGGTGATTGTGCCGAATCCGTCTTCGTTTACTACCACGCCATCGTCCTCTACCTCTTCTGTGGTGGTGCTTACCTCATCCTTTTTCCTTGTTTCACGGTAGGTGTCGAGTTGTTCTTTCTTTTCTTGAGCGAAGGTGGTGATGTTTCCTAGTACTGTGTCTGCTCTTGATGGTGTAAGGAATTGCTCCAGGCCTTCAGTGTCACCATTTGAGCTGTTGGTACTCTGTTCTTCGTTGTCGTTAGCTTCATCGTCTGATGTGTCTTCTGTATCATTTGCTTCAGGTTCCCCAGGTGGTGCATTAAACGTGAGTGGGTCAGTCCCGTTCTTCTCTTCGTCTGTGTCACTGACTCCGTCAGCATCATCATCAATATCAGTATTGTTCCCTATACCATCTCCATCAGTGTCGTAGTCTACAAATACAATGTCTTCAGAAAGTGCAGCAGTTACCACTATTGCTTTGGTGCTTGATCCTACGGTATGTAGTTCAGTGCGCGTAAGTGTTGCACTAATTGAGTGTGAGCCGAAAGAAGGAGTCCAGTCAGCCCAGCTTTCAATAATACGTCCATCAAGCGCCGACACATTCACCCGTTCAATACGTTTTTCATTATCAAAAAATTCTACGGTGCCCGTCAGGTCTGCTCCGGTGTTGTTACGGATCGCTACATAGATACGGACTGTATCATCAGCAAAAATAGTTTCCTGCGAATACCAAAGACCTTGTACAAAACCAGCATTAAGTGTCTGTGCAAGAGTCGGAGTTGGCAGTAGCATGAGCAAAAGGAAAAGGAGTGTCTGTTTCATATATGCATTATATACCAGAATGTGCCAGGAGACTCCTAGCTCATCATGATGAGCTAGGAGTCTCCTGGCACATTCTGGTATACTGCAATTAATGAAAAATATTCTCATCGTCGCAGTCTTGGTTATTGTCTTTAATGCTATTTTTGTATTTTCTGGTGGACTTACGGTGTTGATGAAAACTGAGCAAGAAGCAGAGCCTGTTAAAGGAGTGAGTGCGACAGTGGTTGATGTATTCCGTTTCACCCTTGAGGACGAAGTGCGGAAGAAGGTGGGCGTGCCTATTGAAGGGTATGAACCACAGATGTTTCTACAAGTATTCCCTGGTTTAGTTGAGACAGACTTTGAAGGAGTAGAAGCGAGTACGGGTGCTTACACTATCGTAGAAGGGAAGCTTGCGTTTAAAGCTGACGATACAAAACTTATCCATAGCGCAGCAACCGCTATCTCACGAACAGGTATTGAAACACTTCTCTTGAATGTGGCAGGTCGCATCGGAATCGATCTTTCTACAGATGGAACTATTACTGATGTGATGCGTGCACTGACAACTGAGGGGTAGTGCTGTACAGAAGATCAGGGCTCTGATATATTGCGTGTTGAGTTTTTTGTACGAAATTGGGAGAGAACACATGAGCACTATGCAGAACCCAAAGGCTGAACCTATTGAAGAATCTCCAGTGGATTTCAGTCAAGTTAAGGTCCGTTTACTTGATCTATCATTTGTTGATGAACTTCAGTTTCATCAGCCGCTACTAAACGAAAAGGTTCGGGTATTGAGTCCCGATGAAATCCATAACCACGCTGATCACTTTAGTGACTGGCCTGGCTACGTGGTCGCTAAGGGACGAATGGTAAGTCATTTAGCTGGAAAGGTGGCCGAGGCAGATATTAAACATGTACAGGACAACTGGGATGCATTTATTTGGATCCCAGGAGATTCAGCAGAATTAATTGAAGAATAACCAAAAAGAGGTCAGAGCATTGCTCTGGCCTCTTCCTTTTATATGAAAATAAGGTACCATGGTGCCCACTATGTCAAATCAAACTGGCCTCATATCTTTTAATAACGTTTCGTACGAACACGATGCAACAAAGCCAATTTTAATCGAATCGAGCTTTTCTGTACGTCGTGGTGCGAAGTTTACCCTTATGGGGCAAAACGGTGCTGGAAAGAGTACACTCTTCGGACTTATTACTGGAGCACTTAAACAAGACGTGGGTGATATCAATATCGCTCCACGAACAAGTATCGCAATCTCGCGACAGACTATTCCTCGAGATGAACTAGACCTAACTCTGCGTGCTTTCTTTGAAAAGTGTTTCACAGAAAAGGTATACGACATCGACCCTAAGATTGATGCGATCCTTGAGGTGGTAAACCTTGCACCGAAGAATCCAGAAATGGTAGTAGCGTTTAAAGAACGAGTTATCGGGAGTTTCTCAGGTGGGCAGCAAGCACGACTACTTCTCGCGTCAGCACTTATTCAGAACCCAGATGTGTTGCTCCTTGATGAGCCAACTAATAACCTGGACACTGAAGGTATTGAGCACCTCACTACGTTCTTGCGGGAGTACCGTAAGACACTTATTGTTATTTCTCACGATTCAGCATTCCTTAATGCCTTCACACAAGGAGTTCTATATTTGAACACGCAAAACCGTACTATTGAAAAATATGATGGTAACTACAATGATGTAGTGAAAGAGATCGCACTTCGTGTTGATAAGGAAAAACGAAAAAATGCGCAGCTAGCAAAAGAAACGCAAACAAACAAAGATAAGATTAACTATTTTGCAGCTAAAGGTGGAAAGATGCGTTTGATTGCAAAGAAGATGCGCGCAGAAATTGAAGATGCTGAGGAAAATAAGGTTGATGTCCGTAAGGAGGATAAGACTATCCGTCCGTTTATCATCCCTGTACAGAAGGAGCTTGCTACGGAAGTATTAAAGCTTACCTCATACAAAGTAATTCGTAACCATAATCCTAAGGATGTACCGTGCGAGCTAATACTCAAACGAGGGCGACACTTGCAGATCGTGGGACCCAACGGAATTGGGAAGACGACTCTTCTGGAGTCTCTTGCATCAGGACACGCAACCGGTGAAGAGGTCACTGACGGTGTAGTAATTGGATACTACCGACAGGACTTCTCAAACCTCGACTTTGACCAGACCGTATTTGACTGTCTGTTAGACGTCATGGACAAGAAAGTTGAGGAAGAGATGCGAGCAGTGGCTGCAGGTTTTCTGATTAATCAAGACATCATCAAAACACGTATTGGTTTACTGTCAGAAGGGCAGAAGGGATTGGTGGCATTCGCGCGACTCGTGCTTTTGAAGCCAGGACTTTTGATTCTGGACGAGCCTACTAACCACATCAACTTCCGTCACATTCCTGTAATTGCAAAAGCATTACACGACTATGAAGGAGCAATGATGCTCGTATCTCACGTCGATGATTTCGTTAGAGAAATACGAATTGATGAAACATTGGACTTAGGTAAGAAGTAAAATGAACAAAGGAGTGCAACGACTATTGTGAATTTTTTTCCCGATTTTTCCTCCAAAGGAAAATCGCTGGAACAAGAACCCCAAGAACCCCAAGAACCCCAAGAACCCCAAGAACCCCAAGAACCCCAAGAACCCCAAGAACCCCAAGAACCCCAAGAACC
>JBLHQB010000039.1:0-6391 GCA_047624725.1 Patiriisocius sp.
TATTAGTACTATTGTAGCATCTAGGTGTGTTATGGCCTTGTGGATAGGTCTAAAAGACGTTCTAACGCAGTTTGTACTTGGTAACGTACTTTTGCTCCAGTTTGTCCATCTTGTCTCCGTGTGGGAGTCCCTTCAGGTGTAGGCAAGCATGGATGAACAAAAAACCGACGTAACCTTTGTGACTTAAGTTGAATTTATGCGCTTCTTTCTTTGCGATGGTGGGTGTAATGAACACTTCACCGATATTGGTATCCAGAGGGAAGGAGAGTACGTTTGGGGTGTACGTTTTACCACGATGTTCTTCATTGAGACGTTGTGAACGTATATCACCAATAAAAGCCAGAGAAAGAGAATATTTCTTGCCTAAGATGTCATCTTTTATGTCTTGGTACGGAAGCTTGGGATAGCTTCGTACCGTTGAGGTGATTGCAAATGTGTCCATGATATTTGAAGCTAAGTGTAGCATGTGGTTTTACTCGGTGAGGAAGAAGACGCTGGATTGCTTCGCTCCCGCTCGCAAAGACGGAAGGATTTACAAAGACGGTCCTTGTAACGCATTGTTTTTAGACGACAGCAAAGTCGTCGTCTTTGCGAGCCTCAGCGCGGCAATCTAGCGTCTTCATTTAATAGAAGAAAACACCCAGAGGGTGCTTTCTTAGAATCTGCTTATCGTCGTCGTCCTGGTCGTTCCTGGATCTTTCCAAGTTTAAGCTGCTCTTCGTAGATAGCTTTCTTACCTAGCTTCTTAAGACGTGCTGCTTGCTGTACGTTTTCGCTCTTTGCTCGTGCGAAGTAACGATTCTTACGCATGCGTGGGATGATTCCTGATCCCTGTACTCGCTTAGTAAAACGCCGAATTACGTTCGCGCTACTTTCGTTAGTATTCTTTTCAATTTGTACGTTGATTGCCATATATGCGCGCAAGAATAGCATCTTAGCTCAGGGAGTGCAAGCGTTTTCTATTGCTGTTTCTAGGACTATGTGGTCTATAAAACAAAAGCTGTAGACCAGAGAGAGGTCTACAGCTTTTGTTTTATACGCTCGCTACTTTGGAAGACCTTCGTAGTCTTGTAAGCAGAGCTTCTGTTGTAATTTGTTCTTGTGTTCGTGCTCGCATGTCGCGGAGGATCACTGCACCTTCTACGAACTCTTTTTGTCCAGTGATGACTGTGTAGGTCACTCCTTTAGCTTCTGCGTCTCGCAATTGCTCTGAGAGTGAATCGCACGCTAGGTTCTGGTGTACATGGATACCAGACTTTCGTAGCTCATCTACAAGGATAAGGCTGGTGATCTTTGGTCCGAAACCAAGCTGTACAACATACACTGAAGGTGTTGCAAGCTTCACCTTAGGTGCGCGTGCTGACCCTTTCTTGTCGCGTAGAACTACTACAGCTCCTGCAGCAGGAATATGTCGCTCGGTGTTCCGGTGTACAAACTCGTTGTATCGTCCTCCCTTGATCATCAATTCTGGATTCTGGATACGTGTTCCTTCTTCATCAAGCATGTCGATACTAAACAATGCGTCAGAGTAGCACTCATGGTGTCCAATAAGCTTTGGATCGATCTCGTACTGTGTGTCAGCAAGGTCTAAGTACTCGATGATTTCACGGAAGTGCTTCCGACTTTTGTCGGTAAGATACTCAAGTGGGTTTGGTGTTTTGTATGCTAGTTCGTGATCTTTTTCGATGAGGTGTGCAAGAGCAGTAAGTGAATGCTCTTTCATGAGCTCACGTGCTGCCTCAGGCATGTCGTCCATCCGCTTCTTAAGGTAGTTGGTGAGTTCTCGGATGTATCGCACAGATGAATCACGGTCACCAAGAGAGTTGATTCGTACTGAATGATTATCGAAACCAAGGTCAGACGCTAGGGCCTTAGTTGCGTGGATAAGAATTGCTTCAGCTATACTTTTTTCAACATTAAATACCTGCAGGGTGATAGCTGCTTCTCCGGTACGGGGAACCAGGTCAGTAGTATAGAAAAGCACTGGAGCTTCGATCTCGTGGAGTTTAGAGTCGCAGAATGAGGTCATTCCAGCTGTAAGCATGCCGTGCAGAGCATCATTACGACGATCAACAGCACTTGCTGTATGTTTCAGCTTCTTTTTACACGCTTTTGATTCTGGATGTTTCTTCAGAACGTCAATGGTTTTGAAACCAAAGTATTCGGCAGTATGTGTTGCTTGCTTCAAAAAATCTGTTGCGGTGACATCCATAATATAGTGTGTTAGTTGGTGCTAGTAACGTCGTTTATTTCTGATCCGGTTAATTCAAACTCTCCAGGCATAACGTCGATCTCGCTGAAGGGGAAGAGTCGTAAGAATGCTTCCCCGACAATGTTCTCTCGTTGGAGTATGCCCCAGGCACGAGAGTCAGAGCTCTTGTCTCGGTTGTCTCCCATTACAAAGTACTCACGTTCGCCGAGTTCTTCGGTAAGGAAGGTTCTTGGTGCCATATCTGCGATGTACGGTTCACTTAGTACATACCCGTTTGGATGTTCCTCATTAGTGATGGTCACTACATTTCCGTCAATTGCGATAGTATCGCCCGGCTCACCAATAATTCTCTTAATAAAGAATGTTGATGGATTTCGTGGGTATCGAAATACGACCACATCACCTGCCTCTGGCTCACTAAAATGATATGAGAGTTGATCCACAATAAGATACTCTCCTGAGTGGAAAGTGTTCTCCATTGATGCACCAGAAACGATGAATGGTTGCGCGATAAACCAACGCACAGGAATCACGATGATTAGTGCGATCAGTGCAAACTGGATAATTTCAGCAAGGGGATGAATTTTCTTCCCTTCTTTTTCTACAACAACTTCTTCTTGGTCGATGATTGCCTCCTCCTCTTGCTGATTTTGTAAAGTACTCATAACGCTGTTAGAAATGTATTGCAGATCATTATAATCGAAATTTTGCTTCAAAGCAAAAAAGCGGAATTAACCGGGTGGCAAAACGTGTGCCAGGAGACTCCTAGCTCAACATATTGAGCTAGGAGTCTCCTGGCACACGTTCCGTAGTTCTCGTATTGTTTGGTATACTGTGAATTATGTTTTATATCGTCGGGTTAGGTAACCCTGGAACCGAATACGAAAATACTCGCCACAATGTAGGGTGGATGGTTCTTGACTATATGGTTGCGCAAAGGGGACTGCCGTCCGCGTTTCCTTCGAGTAAATTTGCGGGGCGCATCTCTGAAGGGGTTCTTGGTGGGGAAGAGGTGACCTTGCTGTATCCAGACACATTCATGAATAAGTCGGGGAGCGCTGTTAAGAAATTAGTACCTAAGGGATCGGAAGGGAGTCTGGTTGTGGTCTATGACGATGTTGATTTACCTACCGGTGAGATCAAAATTTCATCAGGAAGGGGAGACGGGGGGCATAATGGTATTAAGTCTATTATCGCGTCACTGGGTACGAAAGACTTTGCACGGGTGCGGGTTGGTATTGCTCCAGTAAGCTTCTTTGGAGCGACGAAGCGGCCGAAGGGAGCACGGCTGCCGAAGCATGTGCTTGGAGATTTTAAGAAAAGAGAGCAGAAGGATGTGGAGCAATCACTTATGTATGCAACGAAGGCTGTAGAATGTTTGGTTAGTGACGGGTTGGAGAAGACGATGAATCAGTATAATTAAAAAAGCTGAATATAGAGTTGGGTAAACAAGAAAATGCCGATCGTATTAAAGATTAAAGGTCCATTCAATTTGAATGGACCTTTAATTGACTATCCTTGTCCAGTTAGCCAATTGTCTTCGTGATGTTGTTCTTTTTCTTCAGGACTCATGTTTAGAAACGTATGTCGCCTGGTTTCCTCCTCGTCTCTCTGCTTTATGAGAAAAGATAATAGTATAACCAAGACGATTACTGCAATGATGCAGAATCCGATTGTTGTGTATGTTGGCATTAGAGGCCTCCTTTGGGGAATCTACTATTTTTATAACACAAGTTTTAGTAAAAGTAAATAATTAAAAAGAACGACACCCGGAGGTATCGTTCTTTTTATGTAACTTACTGAACTTACTTTGGTCCAGCGATTTTCTCAAGGGAGAAAAAATCGGGACATAAATTCATAATAGTCGCTGGCTCCTTTATTCATTCACCTTAGCCTCTGCTTCCTTGAACGTCAACGTCATCCGCTGTTCTTTTGGTTCAAATAGTGAGATCTTGAACGGGTGCACACTTCCAAGTGGAAGTTGTGTCTTCAGATCATCTTCACTTTCAAATTCAGAGATGTGTACAAGTCCTGCAACACCCTCTTCGATTGATGCGAGTGCACCGTGCTTGTTGTACTTGATTACTACTCCGTTTACAGAGTCATCTTTCTTGTACTTAGAAGCTGCTGTGCTCCATGGGTTTTCTCGTAGTTGCTTGATTGAAAGAGAGATCTTGTCATCTTTCACTTCAATAACTTTCACCTGTACCTTGTCTCCAACCTTGAAGAGTGTACGTGTGTCTTCCACAAGTCCCCAGTCTAGCTCAGAGATGTGTACAAGTCCTTCCAGACCGTCTTCGATCTTCACAAATACTCCGAAGTCTACTGCTCCAGTCACTTCACCGTTAAGTACGTTACCAACTTCGTATTTGTTTACCTTTTCTTCCTTAGCCTTAGTTTCCTGAGGTCCCTTTTCTGAGAAGATAAGTTTTCCTTCCTTCTGATCAGCAGTGATGATAATCACGTTCAGGTTCTTGCCTACAAGGTCATTCAGTGCAGTTAGGATCTTGTCCTTATCTCCATCAGCTACCCGTGGGTAGTTTTCAGCTGAAAGCTGTGATGCTGGAAGGAATCCCATGATACCTTGCCATTCGATGATAAGTCCTCCCTTATTTGCTTCCTTAACCTCAAGAGAAAGAATGTTCTGACTCTTAGCAGCTGCTTCAGCATCACCCCAGATAAGTGCTTGTCGCGCTTCCTTAAGTGATAGTTCGATGTATCCGTCTTCGTTTCCTGCATCAACTACTTTCGCAGCGATAGAGTCTCCAACTGATACTTTACGTAGGATGTCCCGCGCGTTCATGTATTCTCGTCCGAAGATGAGTCCTGATCCGAAAGGATGTAGGTCAATAAATACACGTGCTCGACCAATAGCCGATACGGTTCCTTCGATTAATTCACCGATCTGTGGTGGTGTTGGACTTTCAGCAATGTATGTATGCATTGCTCCAGTCTCCGCTACTGCGGTTGCTTGTTCTGACATATTTAAATGTGTTTGTATCCGACGACACGCGTCCGCGCAACCGATGCTCTGGCCATAGTCCGTGAGCGCGGGATTTAACGTGTGTCGCTAGAAATTAATAAACTTCGTTTGAAGTGGGGCAACTATACTATATATAGAGAAAATCGCAATGTGTTTACGGGGTTTGTGTAAGGGGTCTCCTTGCACAAAGAATGGAAGACTGGATTGCTTCGCTTCCGCTCGCAAAGACTGTGGCTACACCACTGTCTCACAGGTAAAAGCATGGCTTTTCTTTCGTCTTTGCGAGACCTCAGTCGAAGCAATCCAGCACCTCCTTCGACCACCATAAAAAATAACCCCCGTCTGCTACGCTGTCGCGTGCATTCGGGGGTCTTCAGGATGTTCAGTAAGCCGCATCAGCAAGCTGTTGTAGATTACGTCGAATTTCCTCACGTTTTTCTGTACTGAAAACAGTGGGTGTCTCAGCAAGAGGAAGACCTTTTTTCTTGCGTGCTCGATTGATGATTTGTGTCGAGTAACGCTCCATAATATCAATGAGCCTATTTTCAGAATTTTGAGCAGTTCGTACTGCCCAGGCACTTTCGACTTTGCGAAGGCCATCAGATTCGATTCTACACATTATGATTCTCCTAGATAATGTAGTGCAACTGTCTATTTTTACTATAACAGGGTGAGTATTATATAACAACGAAGTAATCTAGAAGCCTGCTTACATAGACCGAATTGATGCTGCGATGTATACTGTTCCCATTATGGTAATTACACATCACGGTGGGCAGTGCTTTAAGGTGTCATTTGGTGACACGACTTTGGCGTTTGACCCTATTTCAAAGAAATCGAAGTTATCAGCGGTAAAGTTTGGTTCTGACGTTGCGTTTATCTCGATGAATCATCCTGATTTTGACGGAGCTGATCAGGTTGCACACGGTAACAAGCAACCTTTCGTGGTTGATGGCCCTGGAGAATACGAGATTGGTGACGTAACAGCTCGTGGATATGGGGTTAAGACTACCTACGATAAGGTGGAGCGATTTAATACTATCTACCAAGTTTCACTTGAAGGCATGAACATTGTGTTCCTTGGAGCACTTGGTGACCCGGATATTGATCCTAAGATCTTAGGAGAGCTTGGAGATATCGATATTCTCTTCGTACCTATTGGAGGAGGAGATGTAATGGAAGTACCACAGGCATCT
>JBLHQB010000040.1:0-6021 GCA_047624725.1 Patiriisocius sp.
TAGCTCTATTCCAACTAACGATTCTCATGATATTGTATACAGAATCAAGGTTGAGCAAGATCAGGAGGCAGGGGAGTATCAGAAAACCATTACCTATATCGTAATACCAATATTCTAATTATGAAATATACCCACTTAGGAACCTTTATGGCGACACTGCTCCTGTTTTTATCTGGTGCTGCACATGTATTTTCTGCAGAGTACATCGTGACACCCCTTGCGTTGAACTATGACCTGGAGAGTCGCGATCTGATTACTGACACTATTACATTGATTAATAATGAGAATAGAATTCTTCGTGTGTACGCGACGGTAAATACTGTAGCTACTGACGGAGAAGGGGTGGTTGAAGGTTTTGTACATAAGGTGGAAAGTGACCGAAGTAATACACCCACCTCATGGATTGAAATCTCACGAGGCCGTATTGAGTTACAACCGGGCGAGACAAGGGAGATACCGTTCACTATTCGTATGAATCCAGAAACTGACGCGGGGGATTACAATGTATTTATCGGATTTGCAGATGCATCAAATCGTCCACAAGCACAGACAAAGGTTAATCAAGGAAAGGCACTTGGTACGATTCTTCATATCCAGGTAGACAGTAAACAGAATCAGTTTCTACGACTCGAGCAATTTTTGATCGATAAATTTATCACTGAGTCAGATTCAGAGAGTTTGACCTACGAACTTGTTAATCCAGGTACGGTCCCCGTAACCCCAGCGGGTGAAGTGATCTTCTATGATAATAGTGGTTCAGAGGTAACCTCAATGAATCTTAATGGACAAAAAAAAGTTATAGCAGGTGGAGGAACGGTCTCTTTTGTTATGGATGTGCCAGAAGAGTTATCTATAGGAAAGTACAAGGCATTTTTGTCAGTTGAGTACGGAGAACATCTCACTGCGTCAGTGCATGACACAACGTTCTTTTATGTACTACCGCTAAAGATGCTCATACTGATTTTTGTGATCATCTTAATTCTTGCGGTGATCGTCGCTCTGTACATACACCGACGCTACGACGTTGATGAAGGTAACAATGATGGCTCAGAGTATGTTGCAATGCATGTGCGTGAAGGAATCTCAGAAGACCTGCATCATGATATTGACCTTAGTAAAAAAGAATAATATGAGACAATTTCTTGTATTGTCGATTTTAGCAGGATTACTCTCACCGTACTTTTTGTTTGCCCAAGGTATTTCTCTGAGTGTTACACCAACTCTTTTTGAGATGTCAGCGGTTCCTAATCAAGCATGGAATAGCTCTATTAAGGTTATTAACAATAACCAGCGTGAACTTACAGTGTATGCGAATGTTGTGAATTTCGCCCCACAGGGAGAGACAGGGCAAGGTAAGTTCCTTCCTGTATTTGAAAACTTCACCGAAGGCAAGACGTTAGCTGAGTGGATTACCGTACCTAATGAAGCGATTGTGATTGCTGAAGAAGCTAGTGCAGAAGTACCTATCCAAATCAATATACCTGAAGACGCGGCACCAGGAGGACACTACGCTGCGATTATGATCGGGACACGTCCACCTACTGACGACAACAGTATTAAAGTACAGACCTCACAGGTGGTTACCTCACTATTCTTTGTGCGTATCGCAGGGGATGTTGTTGAGAATGGAATTGTGCGTACATTCCGTACTAATGATTCATTTGTTCCAGAACCTGAAGTAAACTTCGAAGTGCGTTTTGAAAATAAGGGGAACGTGCATCTCCAGCCACAAGGAGAAATTGTAATCACGAACATGTGGGGGAAGGAGCGTGGAGTGGTACCTATTAACCACCGAACACACTTCGGTAATGTGTTGCCTGAGAGTATCCGTAAGTTTGATTTTGCATGGAAGGGTGAGCAGTCAATTACCGACATTGGAAGATACAAAGCAATGCTGACCCTCGGTTACGGTACTGACTCACGAAAATTTGTGACGCAGAGTACCTTCTTCTGGGTTCTTCCCGTTAAGGCAGCTTTGATGACGTTAGGAGCCTTACTGTTTAGTATCTGGTTTATTTCATGGTGTATCCGTTCATACGTCCGACGAATGCTTGCAATGGAAGGGATCCAAACTTACGTTCCTAAATCCCAACGAATACAACAGGGTGCTGCAGAGTCAGGCGATTTACGTATTGGAAAAAGAGTGTCAGCAACAGCACCTCTTCGTTTTGGAATTGACGATCTAAAGGAGCGTCTTGCACATGTGCACGCCTTTATAGACATCGCAAAAGCACTTGCAGGCTTTGTGTTCAGCTACAAACAATTCTTTATAGCAGCTGCTGTGCTGATCCTTATTTTCTTTACTGCTTGGAACTACCTTTCTTCGGTTACTACCCAACAACGTGACTACGAAGTGACTATTGAAAACCCAGACGCTGACATCACGATTTCTTCTGAAGAAATTCTCTATGAGCGAGAACAAGTAGCAGAACCAGTATCTACTGGAAGTGTGCTCGAACTTGAGAATACTGATATGCAAGTAGAACAAGCATTTGACCTCATCCTCATAAACTCAAGCGATGTGCCAGGTGCCGCTGCAAAGCTCCAGCGGAAACTTGAGTCACAAGGATATACCATTCTTGCTTTGGAGTCTGACTTTGGCGAGTCCCGTAATAAGACCGTAATCGTCTTTGATGCTCCACTACAAGATGAAGCACTCGCACTAAGTGCAATTCTCGATGGAGCATTGCCATCAGCACAGACTATCGGAAGTCTCGATGAAGCAATGATTTCCATTTATATTGGAAATGATATTACTGACACACTAGAAGGGGAATAATTACAAGGCCAGGCTTGTAATCAGAATTTACGATTCTGCCGGGGTGCCTGTAAAAGTGATATACTATCTGTACTAGGTTACTCGTCTAATCATAATAATTTATGGATCAGTTTCATCAAAATAACCATACTACATCGCACAGAATGAATCGTAAGGCGATAATTATCGCGATTGTACTGTTCGTACTTATTGTTGCAGGTATGTTCACCTTTGCGTTTCTTAAGAAGAACGAAATGATCGAAGAAGTGCAGCAGCAAACAGAAGAACCTAAAACGGAAGTGAAATACGCTGCAATTACACGAGTGGATGCAACACACTTTTATGCTGATGGTGTACATACGCTTGTAGGGGAAATCCTCATGCCGACACCGTGTGATCTGCTTGAAGCAGAAGTAATGGTTGCAGAATCGTTACCCGAACAAATATTTGTTGATTTCTCAGTACTCAATACTGCTGATTTCTGCGCACAAACAATCACTCCACAACGCTTTAAGGTGACTGCACCAGCTTCAGAAGAAGCAACATTCACTGCAAAATTTATGGGACGAGCTGTTGAGTTAAACCTTATCCCTGCAGGATCAGGCGAGACACCTGATGATTTTGAGTTGTTTATCAAGGGTTGATTTTTGAAGCAAAAATTTTAAATCTGTTCGCTTTTGAAAAATCACGACTTCTACCATTGCTAGAAGTCGTGATTTTATATCCTAGGTCAACCCTAGGGAAGGGGTGCTCTGCGACTGGGTCTGCTATGTCTTCAAAGCTTCCCTGGTCATCTTTAGTAAGTTACTCAAATCCTCCTCCATATCAGCACTGGTGACAAGATCTGTAAGGGGGAGTAAAAAATCATTGATATCTTCGCGTAGTAGGTCAACATCAGCAGGAAGAGCTAAAATAGTCTTAGCACCAGGATTCCTTGGATTTAGATGTAGTTTAAGACCTTGTTTCTCGAAGAGTGATAGTAGCTCAGCTGGATCATCAATGAGTTCTGGGAATTCTTCTGCAGCGTCATAGAGTCCTTGTTCAGCAGACGCGGTTATCCCTGGCCAACTAAATACAGTATCAGCTTCTATGATTTCCTTTACGAAGCTAAGACGTTGCTCCCATATTTCAGCACGATTTCCTTTTTCAACATTTTCAAATTCTTCAGTCATTAATTTGAGTATACACGGTTGCGACGTGTGAAATATAACTTATTTCTGCACGTATCATATACTATATAACTAGATCTCTTTTTCTGTGTATTTTTTAAAACATGTTCTGGCGCTTTGCTTACTTATCGGTTTATTTGTCGTGGCATATAGCTATATGCAAAACAGGGAAATACAGACGCTTGTAATCTCTGGAGAATCTGAGATGAGTAATGTGGTGCAGGCAGAAGATGGTGTAACTTCAATCAATACAATGGAAAATATCCAAACTATAGAATCAGTACGATGGCCAGTGCCAGGGAGCGCTCCTACTGCAAATGTGCAACACATCATTCCTCTGGAAGAGGTAAAACAAGGTTGTGTACGACAGGATTGTATTCCTTCAGTCGATGATGCCAATTTTGTGAGTCCTGCAGACCTCGATGGTATTCTAGACTCACAAAGTATTGGTATCGCTCTTTCATATAAAGGAGAAGAACGCTTCTATCCATTCCCAATGCTTGAAACACATGAACTGGTAAACGATGTGGTTGCAGGTGACCCTATTTTGATTAGTTATTGCCCATTGTGTGGAACCGGAATTGTTTTTAATCGAACACTCGATGGCAAGGCGGTAGAATTTGGTGTTTCAGGAATGCTTTGGCAGTCTAATCTTCTGATGTACAACCGAGCTGATTCTCTTGAGAACCGTAACCTTTGGTCGCAGGTGCTTGGTCAGGCAGTTATCGGTGACCGCGCGGGTCAGAAGCTGGGGAATATTGCTTCAGACATCATGCGATTCGTTGACTGGAAAGAGTCACACCCAGATGGTCTCGTGCTCAGCACTGGCTCCCCGACTGATCCCTATGGAGGAAATTACTATGGCGTTGCACAACGTTTTGGTCCAAATTTTGACCCACAAACAAGCGTGTTAGTTCCTGATACCTACGTCTATGGTATCGACTATGCTGACACATTCAAAGCCTATCCCCGTGACTCCATTCCTGAAGGGGAGATTCGCGATATGATAGGTGGTGAAGAGATCACTATTACAAATACAGCAGGGACAGTAGTCTTTACTGATGCACAGGGAACAGTGGTGTCGGATGTTGAAGGATTTTGGTTTTCTTGGATTGCCGCACATCCGCAGACAGAAATATACAGTAAATAATATAAATAGTTAGATATATGGACAACTCAAATCAGACAGTAGTACTCGCAGGCGCAATCCTTCTCGGGTTCGCAATGGTCGCAGGAGCAATCTTCTTTGCAGGTATGCCAGGAGGGTCATCAGCAACAGCAGTAGCACAGCACGGTGGAGTGATGGCAGAGCAGGGACCGGTGGGAGATCCAAAACGTTCAGATGATGCACCACGTAATATCTACGGAAATCCTGACGCGGAGATTACTATCGTTGAATTTTCTGACTTCGAGTGTCCATTTTGTGCACGACTACATCCAACACTGACACGGGTGATCGATGAATCAGAGGGCACTATTAACTGGGAATACCGTCATCTCCCATTAAGTATTCATGCAAACGCAGAGCCATCAGCAATCGCCTCCGAGTGTGTTGCACAATTAGCAGGGAATGACGCGTTCTGGGAATACTCTGAAAGTATACTTGGCAACCAACGTGGTTTAACTGCTGCATTTCTTGAGAGTACAGCAACAGCACAAGGAGTAGACGCTGCTGCATATAAGAAATGTATTGTTTCAGATGAAATTGCGCAGCTTGTACAGTCAGACACGCAGGCAGCTATTGCTCTTGGGGGAAGTGGAACACCATTTAATGTGGTTGAGTTTGCAGACGGCACAACGCGTGTAGCATCTGGAGCGCTACCATATGAGAACTGGAAGGCGTTATTAAGTAACTAAATTGTTGTATGGAAAAAAGTACACTCATCACCATTTTGGTATTTGCAGGAATCCTTGCTTTGGTAGGCGCGTATACTTTTTTCGTGCAGCACTCAGCTAAAACCTCAGAACGAGACGCGCAGTCAAGCGCTACACTTAATGCTTCCGAAGAGACACCATACACAGACCTTAAAGGGAACCCATTCACATTTGATGATTTCCTCGGACAGGTACGTGTGGTAAATGCCTGGGCGAGTT
>JBLHQB010000041.1:0-5607 GCA_047624725.1 Patiriisocius sp.
GTCTGTATTGCCTGCTCTGCCGCTGCTGGTGATGAATTATACGTATCATCAAGGATAAATGACCCCTTCTTCCCTTCAACCAGTCGCATACGACCGTTTGGTGGTGAGTGTGCACTTAATGCCTTTGCTGCGTCAAACAACGGAATCTCAAACTGTGTACCGACAGCAATGGCCGCTGCGTAGTTGTACGCATGTTGTACTCCCAGTGATCCGTATACTTGAAACTGTATATTCTCTCCAATATGCGAAAGTGTGCATTCAACGCCAACTGGTCGGTCATCCTTATAGATAACCTCATCTGCTGAAGTAGTAAAATGTGATGGTGAGTATCGACTGAATCCAAATGATTGCTGTCGCACGTCTTTCACTTGCTCTCTGATCTTTTCGTCGTCATTGTTGTAGATCAGTACACCATCTGGCTTTAGTGCGTGCACTAGATGCATTTTCTCTTCAATGATTTGTTCTGGAGTATCAAAATATTCTACATGAGCAGGGACGTCTGGAAGTCTCGTAAGCACCACAATGTCGGGTTGTGCCCACTGCATAAGCTTCTTCATGTCACCAGGACGATCAACTCCCATCTCTAGCACAAGTACATCAGGATACTCTCGAGTAAACAAAGCAATAAGTGCACCATCAGCGATATTTCGCAGCCATGTGAAGGGGTTATTCCATCCTGTATTTAAGCCTAGTACTGAAAGCGGTACTCCTAACTCTGAATTAAAACTCTTTTGACTCTTTCGTGCATATACATTGTCTTTAAGTACTGTATAGATAGCATCTTTAGCAGACGTCTTCCCTACACTCCCTGTCACCGCAATAATAGTCGGCTTTTTCCTCCGCAACAGAATCTTCGCCTCTAGTGTGAGGATAGCGACAACAATATTTTTAAGGATTTGTTTCATGATAGTTTGGCAGGATAATACGTTTATTTTAACACTTCTTAACTGGGTCTGTGAAATCCAAACTCTATACTAGACACAAACGCAAGAAATTGCTTTAGATACGAGGCGGGTGAGGAATTGAGAGCGAGACGTACTTACCGTACGGTGAGCGCTCAATTACCGAAACCCAACGAAGTAGATGGAGTGATTTCTTGCGTTTGTTATCGGTCTGGAGGTAAGTTGTAATAATTTATTAAAAATTTTGTCACCTCCATAAACGGCTCAGTGAGCGTCTCTGACGCATATCGTACCTCTTTAGGCTCAACAGTATACAAGAAAACTAAAAATTCTGGATCGTAACTGGGGAAATACCCAAAAAAGGAGTGTAGGAACTTATCTTCGTAGTATCCACCATTAATCTGGTCGGCCATCTGGGCGGTTCCCGTCTTGGCTGCAACGCTGTAATTCTCGAGTTTTACGTTTCCTCCTCGTAGCGCATCGTCTACTACTGCAGTAAGCATGCGTGAGGTTGTGAGTGCACTCTCTTCTGAGAACACCTGTTCACCTTCAGGGTACTGCACGTCCTTAACAGTTCCATCAAGATACTCAATACGTTTTACAATATGCGGCGTAATTAATCTACCTCCATTTGCCAATGTAGAAAGTGCACGTACCGTCGCAATAGGTGTCAGCGCAATTCCTTGCCCAAATGATGCGGTTGCATACTCAACGTCTCGTGGTGAATCGAGGTTTGCCACCAGACCGTATGCTTCATTAGGTAAATCAATCCCCGTCTCACTCCCGAACTTAAGCGCTTTAAAGTACGTTCGGAACTTCTCCTTCCCCATCTTGTCTACAATAAATGCTACACCTGTATTCAATGACTGATTCAGCACCTCTTGCATATCGACTGTCCCCCGTCCTTTGCCGTCATAGTTACTAATGGTGTATGTATCCAAATCCAGCGACCCCGAGTCGTAGTAGGTCGTATTTGGCGTTACAGCGCCACTGTCGAGACCAACTGCCATAGTCAATGCTTTGATAATAGACCCCATTTCATATACGTTCTCCACTAGAGGGTTCTTAAAGTCATCAATGGTTGATCCTGCACGATCATTAAGATCAAATGTTGGCACAGCGTTTAGCGCATAAATCTCGCCTGTTTTTGGGCTAATGATGATTCCACCGGTCACTTCACTATTCCATTTCTCCTGCACTTTAGCGAGCTCGCTATCGAGCATACGTGCAACCGTTGGCTCAATAGTAGTTACAACGTCTCCTGTACGTGAATCAGTAGTATCAAAAATAATACTACCTAGGTTACTAAAGATCTCAGCAAAGAAATTCACCGACAACTTACTATTGTCACGCACTAAAATATCCTCGTAGTATCGCTCAAGTCCATAACGTCCGGTTAGGCCTGTGCCACTATCAGCTGTGTACCCAACGAATCCTACCGTACGAGCAGCAAGATCTTCCCCTGGGTAGTATCGCCATTGGTCACGGTATAACTGCACACCTTTAAGATCAAGCGCCACAACGTCATCAGCCTGTGCTTCAGAGAGTTCTGATGCAATCTCATAGTATGTACGTTCCTTCTTCCCCGCTCGCAATAAAAATGTCTCTTCATCAAGTGGGTATACGCTGTTGATTTGTTGATAGGTAAATTCCTCGTTTTCAATACGTGAGGGGTCTATTGAAAGCAGATAGCCAGACTGCACGGTCGCAGCTGACACCTTCTCGTCGTTCTTAGTAGAAAAATAAATACTCCCTCGTGAATACAGGTCACGCACCGTGTGCACATACTGACTCTCAGCTTTCTCACGATAATGGTCATGTTGTACGATTTGCACAATGTATAAACGGACGATCAAGACCACCGCCAAAAACAAAACAGCACCAGTAATGATGCGGATTCGAATAATTGCGTTCTTTCTCATATAAGCATTGTAAGCAAAATAGTTACCGTGCGCTAGCGACCTCCACCATCAGAGAGTACCAATGTTGGAGCTGTTCGGTCGATAAACACCTTGTGTGAGGTCTGTGTGTACCCTTGCAGTGATGCAATGTCAGAGCTCACCTTGTGTTGCGCTTCAATAAACCGTCCTTCAAGTAGACTGATCTCAGAACTTCGCTTCTGTACTTCTTGATTAACTTCAGTACGGATCACTACATGCACAATTGATGCACTGATAAAGTAAACGTACGATGCAAATAGCCCGATACACGCAAACAACAGTACGATGCAGATTCGCTTCTCTAAAGTATGTTGTTGTTTGTTTTTCGCAGTCATGTGTTTAGTTATATTTTTTCTATCACTCGGTATTTGGCGCTTCGAGCCCGTGGGTTGGCACTTTGTTCTTCAGCACTTGGAGCCATAGGTTTTTTGAAAACCAAGACTCCTTTTTGATCGCGTGCATACTCTCTAAACGTCTGTTTCACTATTCGGTCTTCTAGACTATGGAAGGAGATGATCCCCATGCGTCCGCCTGGACTTAGGCACTCAATCCCAGAAGCCAAGAGCTCCTTCAGAGCATCAAACTCGTCATTTACTGCAATACGCAGTGCTTGAAACGACTTTGTTGCTGGATGTGTGCGTTTTCGTCTGTATGGAACTGGTGATGCGTGATAGATAATGTCGGCCAGTTGCAATGATGAAGTAATTTCTTCTTCTTTGCGTGCTTCGACAATACCTTTAGCTATACGACGTGAGAAGTGTTCTTCTCCGTATGCGTAGATAACATTCGCGATGTCTTCCTCGTCCCATTCGTTGACGATGTCATGGGCAGTAAATGGATAGTCAGTTGGGGTACCAAAGGTCATATGAAGCGGTTCATCCTCCTGGAAGGAAAAACCTCTCTTCTCGCCTGAAGTACCGTCAAACTGTTCCATTCGCCAACCTAAATCAGCCAAGATTACGTCAACAGAGTCTATACCTAGTGCGTCTAGTGTTTGTTTTATATCTCGGAAGTTGCTGTGTACAAGATGGATTGTTGCTTCATAGTCACTGTGGAGGTGCTTATTTGCGTCAATTGCGGTTTGATCCGCATCTAGTCCTATGTATGTACCTTCTTTTCCGATGATCGGGAGGATCACTTCTGCGTGTCCACCTGCCCCAAGCGTACAATCAACAACAACTGAACCCTTTGATAGGTTCAGTTCTTGAGTTGCTCCTTGTTGTAAGACCGTAATATGTCGCATAGCGAATTTCATTACGTGGTCTGTAAGGGTAGATGGATGGACCCTAATTCAAGTAGAACAAGCACTTCCCAATGCTCGTCCCCCTCCAAGTTGGACTACAGTACGCCGATTGTGCCCAGTTTCTCAGCAAGCTGATCTGCCTGGCCCTCAATACGTCGCATATACTCCTCCCATTGCTTCTCACCCCAAATTTCTACACGATCATGGATTCCTGCAAGCGTGACTTTTCCGTCTAGCTTTGCGAACTCCTTTAAAAAATCTGGAACGAGAATACGTCCAACACTATCTACCTCGACCTCAACCGCTCCCGAAAGGAAGAATCGATTAAAGCTTCTTGTATCCGATTGTCCCAGTGGCAACTGCCCGATTTTCTCGGTGATCACCTGCCACTGTTTCAATGGATATACAAAGAGACAGTTATCAAGACCTCGTGTGATTACAAGTTTTCTCCCAAGTTCCTTCCGCCACTTGGACGGCATGGACAGCCGTTTCTTAGGATCCAACGTATGTTTGTATTCTCCGATTAACATGTCTTGATAGTTTATGAGTTGGTCTGAAGACCTGCTGCAATTAGTGGAGCAATTACAGAGGGTATTCAAACCAACTCTTCTCTGTATACTCTATTTCAAAAGTATACCACTATCTCCCACCACGTACACATTATATACCACTTCATACCACCGTCCACCACAGTTATACACAGTCTCCCCCAATAAGACGAACAATATGGGTTTATTAAAGCTTGTAAACAAAGGATATATCTAAAACAGCACCAGAAAACATGCCCTTTGGTGCTGTTTGCTCCCCTTTTACAAATATCGGTCCCATCCCACCGTCAAAAAAATATGGCTATAAATATGTTTTATATTTGACATGAAAAAACACCTAACATTGTTAGGTATTCGGATTGAGCATTGTTGCCCGTGTAGTGCGTGCGGGGGTCAGTTTCACCTGAACCCCCATCTCGAGCACGAATTTTTGATCCATTAAATGATCAGATGACGTGTCTTCGTTCACTATGATGAACGATACGCATGAGTTTACTAAGCATTCTTCGCCTCCCTTTGTTTAACCAGATAAACTGGCTGTTGTAATTATGTGCATGCCATTTTTGAGGCATTCTGTTTCCACGCCACGCAATGTGTGTGGTTGATTCCAATCACCTTCGATAATACGATCGTCTGCTGAAGCAAGGTCAGCGTACATGACTGGATCATCGTTGACTAGCTGTTCATCTTCCCAGTCAGGACGGCCAGGTGTAAAACCATTCAGTTCACTTACTGCATCGACCATCGTGTATCTCCCAGATCTAATTTCTATGTATATTATACACATTGATTGTATTTTGTCAAGTACTTTACTGATGCCCTTTGTTGCAGTCAAAAAATATACTACTCACGAGCAGATTAAAAGCGCGGACCGGTGTCCGCGCTTTTAAGATTTTTCTTTGACTCAAGTAGAAATTGGCTGAATATCCGCTGGAATAAACCAGCCCAGCGCTACTCTTTCCAGAGACAGACGT
>JBLHQB010000042.1:0-5217 GCA_047624725.1 Patiriisocius sp.
TTGCTCAGCCGAGCAAACCTTTTGTCCGGTGAGTTTCTAATGATTTCAGGCATATGAGCCTCCTTTCTGTAGCCACTATGCACTTTTATATTTTGTATTGCAATAGGTTCCTACGATTCCTTCCTTTCAAAGTCTACCCACTGATACTTCAGTCCATTGTGTTCTCCCACGGGATACTCGGTCACCATTTCAAACTGATCTGTAAAAGCAGGGAAGTGCGTGTCGCCGTCTTTGCTGTCATGGAAGAAGGTGAGGTGTAGACGTGCTACTTGGGGTAGGACTTGTTCGTAGATTTGTGCACCGCCACCGATGTGGATTTCTTCAGGGTCTTCTGCTTGGGCAGCGGACAAAGCGTCTTCGAGTGAATGTACAACAGTCGTGCCCTCGTGCACATAGTCAGTGTCACGAGTGATCACGATGTTAGTTCGTCCAGGTAATGGCTTACCAAGAATTTCAAGGATAGATTCAAATGTCTTTCGTCCCATGATAATTGGGTGACCGTGGGTAAGTTCCTTAAACCGTTTGAGGTCAGCTGGTACATGCCACAAAAGGCCATTGTCTTTACCAATAGCCCGGGTTTCTTTCCCGAGTGCTGCGACGATTACGATAGGAGCCATTGAGTCTGTATTAGTCATACGCATATTATGGCATAGGGCATTGTACCTGTCCCTTGTGTCTGATTAGGTACAAGGTATACTTTGGGTATTATGACTCTTGAAGAACGAATCCAGGCGCTCACAGAGCCCTCAGTTGATCCAATTGCGCGTTACTACACTGACTTTGATGAGCTTAAGATTGTAGCTGAAGCTATTCGAGCGGAAGGTAAAAAGATTGTGTTGACCCAAGGTGTATATGACCTGTTGCACATCGGGCATGCACAGTATCTTGCTAAGGCTAAGGCTCAAGGGGACGTACTTATTGTAGGTGTTGATTCTGATGCGCTAACTAAGCAGCGAAAAGGGGATGGACGACCGGTTGTGCCTGAGGATGAGCGAACAAATATGATCCTGCATCTGCGTGATGTTGATATGGTTGTGTTGCGTGACGTTGATAAGGAGCTTGAGGCTTTGATTGAAACGATTAAGCCAGACGTGTACATCGCTTCTACTTCAACAAAGGACTTTACGGTAAGTCCAGAGCTGGCGAAGCATTGTGGGGAAGTGCGCACACTCCCGCCACAGGCAACAACCTCTACTTCAGCGCGCGTGCAACAGGTGAGTATGCTTGGAGCTGATGAGCTAGCAGCAGAGCTTTCTAAGCAGATGCCGCAGATGGTGCACAACATGCTTAATCAGATTAAGAACAAAAAGTAATGAAGGTTATTTTCGCGTACATTCCGGTGGTGCATACACAAGTACTTGCGTTCCTTCGTAATAATGAAGGAGTGCCTATTTGGCTTTTGGATAATGAGAAGGGGAAGGAAGAGAATGTGTATCTTGAACGCGATGCACGAGCATTACCAGCACACGAGATTAAAAAGGAGTTGATAGCACATGGCTTTACTGACGTGACTGTTGTGGACCCAGCTGACCTGACTGAAGCTTCAAAAAAGATCGAGACATTTATTATTCCTGAGGATGAGCTTGTTCGATTCTTCCTTGAAAAGTATGCGCCTAATGTTGCTGTTGAAGCACAAAATATTTTTATACGATGGACGCAAAAACTTTCGACTACGGAGTTTGAAGTCCCTGAAGGACGAACGATTACTGAAGAAGTATTTGCGAAAACTATTATTACTGACCTGGAAACAGAGGCGCAGAAGAGTCCAGACTGGTGGCGACAAATTGCTTCAGCGGTAGTAAAGGAAGGGAAGGTTGTTGCTGTTGCTCATAATAAACATTTTCCAAGCACGCATGCACTTTCTATTAATGGCGACCCGCGATCGAATCTTGATGCAGGACAGGGTCCAGGGATTTATACCTCTATCCACTCGGAAGCTTCGGTTGTTGCGCAGTGTGCGAAGAAGGGGATTGCAACGGAAGGTGCTGATATATTCGTGACGACGTTCCCATGCCCGACATGTGCTTGGTCACTGGTTGAAGCAGGCTTCGCTCGTGTGTACTATAAAAGAGGATACTCGATCTTGGATGCAGAAAATATTTTGAGTGATGCAGGGATTGAGATTATCTTGGTTGCGTAAAGGTGCTGGATTGCTTCGGAATACTCCTCGCAAAGACGAAACAAAAAATACAAGGTTGAACCTTGTATTTTTTATTTCTAAATCTAGGTATTACAAGGCCGGGCCTCATAATTAACCAACTCGAGTAATGACCGCTTTTTCAGGGTCACTACCGACGATGAATTGTGCGTGGAGGTGTAAGACAGAGGATCCTGTATTAGCCATGTCTCCTGAGCGCATGAGAAGTGTCCCTCCTGCAATGCTGTGTTCTTCCATGATCCAATTTACGTGTTCTTGCAGCTCAGCCCATGCACCGCCCGTGAGTTTCTTTGAGTCAGTGATGTGTTCGTTGGTAACTATTAGGAAATGGTGTGCAGTGTTTTCGTACGGATACATGTTTGGGGTCACGTACCAGTGCTTTCCTGTTTTTTCAATTGGGGGTGTGTGATACTTTTGCATGTGTTCTGGACAGAACGGGCAAAAGCCTCCCTTGGCAATTTTTTTCATATTTTCAACTTGCAGAGAATCTCGTGCGTTGTCGATGTTCATCAAATCTGGTTTGTCAGTCATGATCTATACAGGAGTTGGGATAAGCATCTTTTCGTGGGGTTCGTAGTCGTCGCCAAGTACGAAGTGTTCTGGACGGAAGTCGGTGATCTTGGTGATACCTTCTGCCTGTAGCTTCATGGTTGGAAGCTTACGTGGTTCACGCTTGAGGAGTTCTTCTACTTTTTCAAATTGATTTTCATAGATGTGCGCGTCTGAAAGGGTGTGTACGTATTCAACCATTTCATATCCTGTTAGGTGTGCGAGCATCATACCGAACGCTGCGTATTGCACCATATTGAATGGGAGCCCTACGGGACTATCTGCACTTCGTTGGAAGTGATGGATAGCGAGTTCTTTTGTTTCAGGGAAGCAGAGTACGTGAATCCATCCGTGGCACGGAGCTACTACGGTACTTCGTTGTAGATCGTCGTGCTGGATAACGTACTGTGGGATCCATGGTGAGATGATGTGTGTTCGTAGATATGGTCGTTCTTTGATTTGTTTAACCACGTGTTCGATTTGGTTAAACGGCGCACCTTCTGCGGTAGGGAAGTTGGTCCATGCGGCACCGTACGAACCGTTACCAAGGTCACCCTCAGGAAGACCGAAGATCTCACACTTCTCTTTAGTGATCCATCGTTTCCAGAACTTGCACCCGAATGATTCGAGTTGTTCTTGCGTGCGTGCGCCATTAAGGAATGCGATGTGTTCGCCCAGTGCCGCCTTCAAGAAGGGTCCAGACATGTCACGTTCAGTTATTAGTGGAAATCCATTACGCATATCAAAACGCATTTGATGACCCATGACCATCTTACTCATACCTCCCTGGATGGGGTGCACTTCACGTCCTGTTTCTAGGATGCGTCGCAATAGTTCTTGGTACTGGGTGTCTACGGCACGGTCTGCGTATGGTTTCATAGGAATAGTAATTACTCGGATATATCACTATGATATCGCATCTGGAGAGGTTCGGAAGTGGAAAAGGTAGTTACACAATAGAAATAGAAAAAGGAGCAGGCCATAGCCTGCTCCTTCTGGGTTTATCGTACGAATTGCACACGGACATTATTGCGTCCCGCTGTGGCATTTACGAGTTCCTGACAGAGACTGTCGGGAATGCGTATGCAACTGCGCGAGAGGCGTTGCCCAAGGTCCTGCTGGCGGGCATTTCCATGGATACGCACATAACGCAGCGACGCATCACTGCGATCGAAATTGATCGAGACCTTGCAATGCCCCATGGCATTGCCTGTCTGATACGGACCATAACTTTGTCGGTATCGCCCAGGTCTGTCGCGGTGCATGTTTGCTGTCGGGGTCCATGTTGGACCCATGACAGATCGTGACACTGTTCCACTTACTGGTACTGGGTAGTAGTTTCCTTTGGGAAGTACTACAGCCGTCCGCATCACCGCCTGACCTTTGTCAGTGATGGTGAGTATCGCGGTGCTGAAGTTCACTGTAACTACACGCTCTGCGTGGGCACCTACTGGAATCAATCCAGCAAGAACTACTGCTACAAGTTTCAGGTATTTCATCATCCTTCTCCTCTTGTTTACAAATTTACAGTATCACGGGTATTAAAAATTACAAGAAAACCTCTCCTAAACATGCCTGTTAACAGGTATGTTTAGGAGAGGTCCTTGAGGATGGTCATCTGGGATGCCAGTATAGAAAAAGGGGCGGATGTATATCCGCCCCTTTGGGTCCTTCAAGGTATCTCACCTGCTTCGTACCGCAAAGCGAAGGCATTTGTTCGTTCTAGGTCTTGCCGCTCATCTTCCCACGTCTTTTGAATGGGGATAGAAACACTCCGTTCATCACCGATTATATCTGGATCTGGTATCCAGATATTCCAGTGTAGGTGAGGGATTGTCCCAGTGTTTGATTGCATTGGGCCAAAACGTAAGAACAACACTCCACCTGGTAAGTTATATATTTCTGTTGCCCAGGTGATCATTTCACCAAAGGAACCCCAGGCATTGGCTTTGGTGATATCAGAAAGATGTCGCCAGTGCTTTAGAGAGGTGATCATGAGCATTGTTTTGCAGCCACGTTTCCCGCCAAAGCAATTCTTTTGAATTCGCCAGTGCCCATTTTGGAATATTGTTTTGTTGATTGTTTCGTCAACAGTACAAAATCCACACACATCTGATTCAAATGCACTACGCAGTAGGTGGTAATACGCGTATTCAAAGGGCAGTGTAAGTATGTATTGTTGCTCTTCTGTAAGAGTGCGACGTGTATGCATCTCAGTTTTCTCCTGACTATTTCAATCTGAGTAAACAATACAACAAGCAGAATAAAAGTACAGACTCACTCGACATATTTCCTGTATGATGTTGTAAATCAGAGTCATCTTTGTGAGGGTGGTACACTGGTACACATATGGAATTACGGGTTCAGAAACTACATGAGTTGGCAAAGATGCCGAACTTTGCGCATGATACTGATGCGGGGATGGATTTGTGTACGGTGGTAGATATCACCATTGAGCCCGGAGAGCGGGTGCAGATCCCGACAGGTTTGGCGCTGGCTATCCCTGAGGG
>JBLHQB010000043.1:0-4725 GCA_047624725.1 Patiriisocius sp.
CCCTTATAAATACGTATACTACACACAGCTTTAAAAGACCTATGTTCGTCGATCTGTCGCTTGCGATAGTGAGAACCAATGGGCAGAAATCACGTTGTGTATACAACGAGCATTCTGCTCGCGCATACACAGCGTGATTTTTCATTTGTGGTCTAGATAAAGCTTTTATTAGACTAGTTCAAATAAATAAATGAAATTTATTTTAGGAACCAAGGAAGGAATGACGCAGATTTTTGATGCTGATGGTGTATGTCACCCAGCAACAATCCTCCGTGTATCTCCAGCGACTATCACGCAAGTGAAGACGCAAGAGGTAGATGGATACGCTGCGGTGCAAGTTGCAACAGGTGCACAAAAGGCTGCCCGAGTAAACAAAGCACAAACAGCACACCTTGGTGGAGCATTTGCGCACGTTAAGGAATTCCGAACACGAGTTAACTACGACGAATCAGTGGAAGGTCTTGCAAAAGGTCAGACATTCGATGCTTCAACATTTGAAGCTGGAGACAAGATTGTTGTTGCAGCTATCTCTAAAGGTAAGGGGTTCCAAGGTGTAGTTAAGCGTTACAACTTTAGAGGTAACAAGGCTACCCACGGGCAGAAGCACACACTACGAGCACCGGGCTCAATTGGAGCAACCGGACCAGCTCGAGTATTTAAGGGAACACGAATGGCAGGACGAATGGGATCTGATCGTACAACGGTTAAGAACCTTGAAGTACTCCAGGTGAACACAGGAGATAATGTATTGCTCGTAAGTGGCGCAGTACCCGGTCGAAAAGGAACATTAGTAGAGGTGCGTAACGTTTAAGTGTATGGATACTAAAGTATTTTCTCAAGATGGAAAAGAAAACGGGAAGGTAACACTTCCGGAGGCAGTATTCGGTGTAAACTGGAACGCTGACTTGATTCATGAGGTTGTAGTCTCAATGCAATCAAACGCCCGAGCAGGAACTGCACACACGAAAGATCGAAGTGAAGTACGCGGAGGTGGTCGTAAGCCATGGAAGCAGAAGGGAACAGGTCGCGCGCGACACGGTTCTCGACGTTCACCGATCTGGAGTGGTGGTGGAGTTACTTTCGGACCTCGAAGTGAAAAAGACTACTCAAAGAAAATCAACAAGAACGTAAAGGCGAAAGCACTTGCGATCACGCTCTCAAAGAAACTTACTGACGGAGAAATGATTTTTGTAGATTCGTTTACTTTTGATGCTCCTAAGGCAGCAGAAGCAAAGGCGGTAGTACTGGCTCTTGCAAAAGGAACAGGAAACGACACTTTGGCAACAAAGCGAAAAAATGCAGCGCTGGTACTACTAGCAAAGCGAGACGAGAATGCGGAAAAGAGCTTCGCTAACTTCGGTAATATCGAAGTGATGCAGGCAAAGGATATCAGCCCAGTTGATCTTCTAACATACAAGTATGTTGTTATCGCAGACTCAGAAGATTCAATTAAAACTCTTGCAGGACGTGTTGCGATGAAGAACGCAAAGACAACTGCATAAGTATTGGTAATTAAAAAACAAATATGGCACTCTTTAGTCGAAAAACAGAAAAGAAATCTGAAGAGAAAGGCGCGACTAAGTCAGCAAAGCCGGTAGTGAGTAATTCATTCCCAACTGACCGCGATCTTGCAGGCGTAATTGTAAAGCCACACGTTACTGAAAAGACTGTTGGAATGGGCGAGAAAAATGTGTATTCATTTATCGTTCGAACTGACGCTACGAAGTACCTTGTGCGTGATGCAATTAAGGCCCTCTACAATGTGACGCCGGTAAAGGTGAATATCGTCAACTCATCACCACGACAGTACATGTCAAAAACAAAAGCTCGACGATTAACAGAAAAAGGTGTGAAGAAGGCATACGTCTACTTGAAAGACGGTGACTCTATCAGCCTCGTGTAGTACTGTTTGCCGTAAGGCATCATTACAAACACACTAACTATTGAGTACCACTCAGATAATATGGTAAAGAAATATAAACCAACATCACCAGGACGACGTGATGGTTCAGTAATCGAGTACAAGAAGTACCTGACTACAACACAAAGTAAGCCTTTGAAAGGACTTACACAGGGGCGACGATCAACTGGTGGACGTAACAGTGCTGGACGTATCACAAACTGGTACCGAGGAGCTGGAAACAAGCGAACATATCGAGAAATCGACTTCAAGTTTGATAAAAAAGATATCCCTGCGAAAGTAGAGACTATCGAATACGACCCATACCGATCTGGATTTATTGCACTTGTCCTCTACAAAGATGGAGCACGTCGATACATTCTCGCACCTCAGCACATGAAGCAAGGAGACGAGTTTGTAGTTTCTGAAACTGCAAAGCCTAAGAAGGGGAACCGTCTTCCGCTTGCGAACATCCCACTAAGTACATTCGTGTACGCAGTAGAGATGCGACCAGAAGGTGGCGCACGTATTGCACGAGCTGCTGGAATTCATGCTGAAGTTATCGCGCACGATGCGGGATACACAACACTTAAAATGCCATCAACTGAGATCCGTAAGGTACTCTCAACATGTTGGGCAACTATCGGAGAAGTATCAAACGAAGAACACCGTCTGGTATCAATCGGTAAAGCTGGACGCGCACGACACATGGGACTTCGTCCGAAGACTCGTGGTACTGCGAAGAACGCGGTTGACCACCCACATGGAGGTGGTGAAGGTAAGTCTCCTCGGGGACACAAACGATCTCGTACGAAGCAAGGTCGGCCTACAGGAAAGGGTCAAAAGACTCGATCACCAAAGAAGCACTCAAACAAACTCATCGTCTCACGACGAAAGCCAGGACCACTTATGGGTGGAAAACGGTAAAGTTAATAAAACACCCTGCCTCAAGGCAGGGTGTTTTATTAACTTTAGTAACTGCCTTGAGGCAGTTACGACCGTTTTCAAAGCCGGAAACATGTTGCTTTAGCAACAGCTGAGGCGGGCTCGCGAGCACTTAGTAGATTCTGAACGAAGTGAAAGAATATACTTAGTGACTTGTGAGGGAAGCGGTGCCTTGAGGCAGTTACGACCGCTTCCCAAGCTAGGGCGTTGTGAATCTCCCCTTCCTAGGGAGGTGAACAGCGAGGTGGGTGAGAAGTGACTCAAGGTCACTTCGCAAGAGGTTGCCTGGTATTTCTTTAGAAATATCGACAACCTGTACAGAAACTGTAAGTTTCGAGAACACTTAGTAGAATTTTCACGAATTGGAAATTATACTTTGTGATTTGGGACGAAAACGGTATATAAGCAAAGTAACCTCGCAAGGTTTCTTTACATTCCACCCAACAAACACAATCAGTATACCAAAACTCTAGATTGCCACGCTCATGCTCGCAAAGACGCTCCCGATAGATGTTGCGACAAAAAGACCTCCCCAAAATGCTACAATACCCTATAATCCCAACACTATGAAATTCTTCGAAAAACTATTTGGGCGAGTTGAAAACACTCCCCAGTCACCTGAACTAACCGCGTTCGCACAACACCTCGTTGATAACCCCGAAGTAAAAGACAAGGTACTTGACCACGCTCAGTTTCTGAAAGACCGCGCTGAAAACTATGGTGAATCGGTGTACGAAGATCGACGACTTATGGGCGAGGGAAATTCCTTGGTGCAACCACTACTCATGCAGGCTGGAGTATCGCTTCCTCCCGATGTAAGTATGACTTCATTTCTTGTGGAGCTACACAATCGTGTGGAAGAAGGGAAGGACTATGTGCCTGTATGGCTAAGGTCTGAAGAAAATGAACCCTCAGAACCAACAGAAAGCATGAACATCACCACCTCCGAAGAGTTCACAACTCTTGTAGAAGATAACGTTACCGTAGCAAGCTTACTGGAAAAAGGATTTGATGCATCTTCGATACTAGAGAAGCTTACGGGGGCAGGGTACACCTTCGGCCCAGATGCACAGGAGATAATTCAGAATCACATCGCAGAACTACAGTCAGTCAGTACAGACGAATCTGAAGAACAAGCAGCATAAAACAAAAAACCGCCACCAGGCGGTTTTCTTGATTCAGAAGGGGATAAAGAAGCAAAATTAAACTAAAATAAGATATTATAGATACATATCGTTAACCCTACATGTATATGCATAAAACTCATTTAATTATCGCAATCTGGATCACTATTGTGCTGATTGTGTTCAGTGGTGCATTTGCTGTCTACATGGTGCTTACGCGCGGTGATGCTGACACTACTCCTGATGATGACGCTATGATAAATGCTGATGAAGCCGACCTCTCTGGGCCTCAGGCACCAGTAGAGACACCAAACGAAGATATCACTGAAGCACAGAAGAATGCAATTATGGCAGAACTTGAGTCTTCAAATCAGCAAGTTGTAGTGCCTGAAGATGGTGAAGAATTACCTCCTGCAGTAGAAGTTGAGATCGATGCAATCATGGCCGAACTAGAAGCAGGTTCACAGCAAGAGGTTGTGCTTGATCCCGAGCTTGATGCACCTGCATCTTCTGATGGAATTACACTAGAGCCGTCTACACAGACTGTTGAAGGAGAAACGGTGGAAGTCGCTGGGGAGCTCAGTAGAGAAGAGATTGACGCAATTATGGCTGACTTAGAGTCTTCTGCAAACCAGGAGGTAGAACCTGAGTTGTAGGGTAAGTTTGTCAGCGACCTTGAAATAAGGGGACAACAAAATAAATTTTAAATAAAATAGCGTTACACTTATACATAAGTCTAACATTGTTTTTATGTCC
>JBLHQB010000044.1:0-4652 GCA_047624725.1 Patiriisocius sp.
CGATGGGACCGTTTGTGCGTGATCATTTTGTACTGTACTGCTTCTGAAACTCCAAGGTTTTTAAACCTAGCCACCTATCATCTCGTAAACATCGATGATTTACTCCTGCGTCGCAACCGGATGAAAAGCTATCCGCTTTTCATTCCATAACCATTAGACGATGGGACCGTTTGTGCGTGATCATTTTGTACTGTACTGCTTCTGAAACTCCAAGGTTTTTAAACCTAGCCACCTATCATCTCGTAAACATCGATGATTTACTCCTGCGTCGCAACCGGATGAAAACTATTCGTTTTCATTCCATAACCGTTAGATGATGCGACCAACCAAAATGTATCGGTGGGCAATATAGTACCAAATAAACCAGAAAAAGCTAGTGCCTTGGGGTATAAAACTCAACCTACTCAACCTCTGATACAATACCTCTATGAAATACCTACACACCATGGCGCGCATCACCGATATCGAGGCGTCGCTGGACTTCTACTGCAACAAGCTAGGGATGATTGAAACGAGACGATACGAAAATGAATCAGGTCGCTTTACACTTATCTTTCTCGCAGCATCGGGTGACGAAGACACAGCACGAACTGACGCCACCCCAACACTTGAACTGACCTACAACTGGCCAACAGAAGGAACTGACGCCGAAACATATGACGCTGGAAGGAACTTCGGACATCTTGCTTACAAAGTGACCAACATTTATGAAACTTGCCATAAACTCATGGATGCAGGAGTAATTATCAATCGACCACCACGAGATGGACGTATGGCGTTTATTAAATCTCCAGACAATATTTCTATTGAACTCCTGCAGGCTGATGGTGCACGAGAGATCGCTGAACCTTGGGTATCAATGCCAAACACAGGAACTTGGTAATGCTGATATAACACCGTAGGACTGCCCTTTTGTGTGTATTTCTGCTAGGATGCACCTATGAAAATCACTTCAGCAAAATTTATCAAAGGTATCGTTGGGCCTGACGAGCTACTGAACAACGAAATTCCTCAGATCGCTTTCATCGGGCGATCTAATGCAGGTAAGTCGAGTCTCCTTAATTCGCTTACAAACGCAAAGAAACTTGCGCTGACCAGTAAGACTCCTGGACGAACTCGTGAGATCAATGTGTTCTTAGTTAATGAGACACATTACTTTATGGACCTGCCTGGATACGGCTATGCTAAAGCTGGAGGCGACACTATCAAGAAGATCGGTGACCTAATCAGTTGGTACTTATTTGAATCGCATCATGATCCAAAGGTTGTGGTATTGGTTGATGCGAACATCGGACCTACAAAAGATGACCTCGGGATTCTGCACGAACTTAAGAAAGACAACAAGGAGATCATCGTCATCCTGAACAAGGTTGATAAAATCAAGTCTTCTAAGTACAGGGCTCAGATTAAAAAGTTAGAAGTACAGCTTCCAGGATTGAAGCTCATCCCCTACTCCTCTACGAAAAAAATCGGTGTCCAGGAACTGACACAAGAGCTACTGGGTGAATAACCAAGACCACAACAGTACATGAAATTACTATCACTCAATGTAGAGGGATCTAAACATCTAGAGCGGACCTCTGTCTTATTTAAGGAACAGATGGCTGATGTTGTGTGTTTGCAGGAGTGTAATGAAGAGACGATTTCAGTATTAAAAAGCCTCGGCTACGCAACTCACTTTTTACCAATGACACTGCGTTCTGGGGAGAAAAATACAGAGGAAGGTGTCGTGCTTGCCTCATTACACCCAGTCACTTTTAGTACCCACTATTACCACACTCCTAACCAAACACTCAGTGTATTTGCAAAAGAAGACTCACGTAATACAAACCGGCAGGGTCTTATCGTGGGGACGGTGAGTGTTAACGAAGTGGCGCACACCATTGCGACAACGCACTTCACCTGGACTGAAGATGGGAGTACGCCGAACCAATCTCAAGTAGATGACATAGAAGCACTTCTGCAATACACCCAAACTCTTGGATCACATGTAATCTGCGGTGACTTTAACATCCCGCGCTCCCACAGCTCCCTCTACAAAGAAATTACTGATGCGTATACTGACCAGGTACCACAACACCACAAAAGTAGTATGGATGCGCAATTGCACAGACTAGGAAGCACCCCCGGTAAGGAGATTATATTCACCAACTACATGGTCGACTACATCCTTACTAAAGGACCGTACGGAGCACAAAACGTCGAACTCATCTTTGGAGTTAGTGACCACGCTGCTGTCATTGGCAATATTACTTTAGACTAACGGCAACAAGAAATTTTTATTTCCGGCCGAAGTCATCCTGTATACTAAAAATATACATCAGTAATTATTTTTGATTATGAAACACACACTTCTCGCAGAAGGTATTGGGACATTTGCGCTAGCTCTATCGGTACTTCTATCAGTAACTGTGCTCGACCCCATTTTAGCCACACCACTTATTGCAGCTCTGGTTCTGGGATTATTCGTATACAGCATTGGAAGCGTATCCGGATGCCACATTAACCCTGCGGTAACTGCAGGACTTTGGTCGTTAGGTAAAATTACTACCAAGGACAGCATCTACTACATTGCAGTACAATGCACTGGAGCACTTCTTGCGTTAGGGCTCGTATCAGTAACACTTGGTGGCGTAGCACTTGGCCTAGCACCTGAATCATCTTCTGTGTTCTTCGCTGAACTCGTTGGGATGGCCTTCTTCACCTTTGGTATCGCGGCTGTTGTATTCGGCAGGGTCAAAGACGCGGCCTCTGGTCTTGTTATCGGTGGGTCACTATTGCTCGGGATCATGACTGCAGCGCATCTTGGTTCAGCGGGTATTCTTAACCCAGCAGTAGGTTTGGCGCTTGGTGCAACAAGTCTGAGCTATATCTTCGGAGCTGTAGCTGGTTCAGTAATTGGCATGCATCTATATAAAATGGTTCTCAAAAACTAGCAAGACCCTCAACGACAAGACAGTACGTCACTTAGGAACACTCACTCCAGAGCCCCATTCCTTCCTCGCGTGCTGTCTTTTCTGTTGCTCTGTACAGACTCTGATTTTTATATGGAATATTAAAGGTGAACTCTTCTGCGTACCCATCTCTGAGCATCAGCTCTCCAAAATCAGTACCATCCTCCAATTCTATGTACGCCAAAATACGATCGTACTTATCAGTTGCGTCCTGCGTGGAATCTGTTGCAATACGGACAACGGCATCCTCCAGAAGGACCCGTGCATATTCTGATGCTTCAGCGCTATAACACTCGGCTCCCCTGCTTGAGTACTGTGTTTCCGGTGTATCTATTCCTAAGACACGAATAGTCTCCTTTTGTCCGTCGATCAATAGCTGGACTGTATCTCCATCAATAACAGAAACAACCTCATAGGATTCAGAGAATGCCTGTAGCGTCACACCAGGTTTCTCCACAACAACACTTTCAAACTGTGTATCAACCGCGTCTTCAATATATTCTTTAGGGATATCTAATCCGATGTAGCCAAGCAATGCAACAATCCCTGCCACAACGATTACTTTGATAAGCGGAGTATTCTTTTGCATACTATTTTGGATGGTTAATTACTGAAATGATGATGTAGTGCGGTTCAATAATATGAAAATAAAAGCGCCAACTTTTGTCGATTCTTCCCTGCCACACTTCATCACTCCCTTGATATTTCTTTGTATTGAGTGACGGATGGCGAAAATCTTCAACAAGATAATCAAACTGCTTGTCTGTTTTTTTCTGCAATATCGTAGGTAACTTATTATATTGCTTGATAGCCTTATCTGTTAACCTAATCTGCATTATATGTTTTTAACTTCTTATGTAGTTCTTCACTAGAACTAAATTCTATGAAATTTCCATTCTTAATATCCTCAAGGCCCTGCTTAAGGTCGGAAGCAAGTTGTGCATCAAAACTTTTCTCTGGTTCAATAACAATCTTGCCGTTTTCCTCTTGCACGTTCAAAGACTGCCCCTCAAATAAATCAAGTGCATCGCGCAATTTCTTAGGTAGTGTCAATATCCCACGTTGTTGTAGTTTAATTGTTTGCATACATACAGAATATCAGTAATTCAGTATTACTGCAATCTTCGCCTACTCCACTGTAAGACTGGCTTTCTGTTTTCATGACTCAGTTATAGAAATGAGTAAACTAATTTCTGCAACTTTCGCTCATTCAACAGTTACCGACTTTGCAAGATTTCGTGGCCGATCTACATTCAACCCCTTGGCCACTCCTACATAATATGCAAAGAGGTACGTTGGAATCACTGACACAATTGGTTGCACAATCGGATGCACTTTTGGTACATAAATCACGTCATCAACGAGTTCTGCAATCTGTGTGTCGCCTACTGTTGCAATAGCTAACACTGGTGCACTTCGCGCCTTCACTTCCTCAATGTTAGAAACCATCTTTTCATACACATCATCTTGTGGGACCAGTGCAATCACCGGGAAGTCTTCGTCCAGTAACGCGATTGAACCGTGCTTGAGTTCCCCGCCAGCATAGGCCTCAGCGTGGATATATGACACCTCCTTGAGTTTTAATGAGCCTTCGTATGCAATTGGTGCATGGAACTTTCGGCCGATGTACATGGCATTTTTATAGTGGGCGTACTTTTCTGCGATCTTCTGGATATCTTTGTGCTGATCGAGCACTTT
>JBLHQB010000045.1:0-4560 GCA_047624725.1 Patiriisocius sp.
GATGTCTGGATACAAGGGGGTGGCACAGATTGAGCTTGATGAAGCATTTGCTGGAGACATCGTGCTTATCGCTGGTCTTGAAGATATCAACATTGGTGAAACACTTACTGATTCAGATGCAGCAGTACCGCTTCCAGCGATTCACGTTGACGAGCCAACTATCGGAATGCAGTTCTTGGTAAATTCTTCTCCATTTGCAGGGCGAGAGGGGAAGTATGTAACATCACGACAAATTGCAGGACGTCTCGAGAAGGAGCTTGAGATTAACGTAGGGCTACAAGTAGACTTCAAGGGTGACATTATGCAGGTATACGGACGTGGAGAAATGCACATCTCAGTACTCCTTGAAAACATGCGACGAGAGGGATACGAAGTATCAGTGTCTCAGCCGCAGGTAATCGTTAAGGAAGTTGACGGCGTAAAGTCAGAACCGTTTGAAGAGGTAACAATCGACATCCCTGGAGAATTCCAAGGTCCTGTTATCGAACGTCTTTCTAACCGAGGATTTATCATGCAAAACATGATTACTAAGGGTGAACAAGTACGACTTCTCTTTGAAGGTCCAACACGAGGACTTCTTGGGTACAAAAACCAGTTTGTGGTAGACACAAAGGGTGAAGGTATCTTAGCGTCACAAGTTATTGGATTCCGTCCATACGCAGGAGACATCAAGAAGCGAAAGGCAGGATCAATGATCTCAATGGCAACAGGAAAGACTCTTGGATTCTCTCTTGCAAACCTCCAGACACGCGGAGAACTCTACATTGGCCCAGCTACAGAAGTATATGAGGGAATGGTTATCGGAAACACTTCTAAGGGAGAAGAGATGATGGTAAACCCAACTAAAGGAAAGCAGCTTACAAACATGCGTACTTCAGGTACTGACGAGGCAATTAACCTTATCAATCCAAAAGTACTTTCAATTGAAGTAGGGCTTGAAATCATGGCAGACGACGAATATCTCGAAGTATGTCCCGTATCAATCCGACTACGAAAGCAACAGCTGAAGGAAAGTGACCGAAAGAAGTAAAAATGAGTAAAGGAACGTAGTGACTATTACGAATTTTGTTCCCGATTTTTTCTCCGCTTGAGAAAATCGCTGGAACTCGAAGTAAAAAACTGCCACAGAACTCCTCTGGCAGTTTTTTATTTTAAATTTCTTTTTTTGTAAGAGATAAAGAGTAAAGGTTATATATTTAGATGTCGTTTATATTTACAAAAGAAAATATAGAAGTATAATCACTATTATGAACTACACCTGTCCATTTTGCTCCACACACACAACTATTTTAGATGGAAATTCTCTATATAACTGGAATTCTCTGTATGGCCTTGCTCTAAGTAAATTAGGGCGAGTTGGAGTCGCTACTTTTGCAACAACGTGCCCGAATAAGGAGTGTCAACAACTTTATCTTGAGTGTCGTTTATCAAAAAAAGCCCCAAACAGTAGTGAATCAACTATTCTCCAAAAATGGGTTTTATTGCCAGAGTCCTTGGCTAAAATTTTGCCCGATTACGTCCCTGAGGTAATTCGTGAAGATTACCTAGAGGCGTGCCGAATTAAGGAGCTAAGCCCCAAAGCTTCTGCTACTCTTGCAAGAAGATGTCTTCAGGGAATGATTCGTGACTTTCACGGTATTTCAAAAGGAACACTAAAGGCAGAAATTGATGAATTGGAAGCCCTTGTCCATGTCGATGTTTGGGAGAGTATTGATGCCATCCGTACCATAGGTAATATTGGAGCGCATATGGAACAAAATATTAATGTGATAGTTGAAGTTGAGCCCGAAGAGGCACAACTACTCATTGAGCTAATTGAGCAAATGATTGACGAATGGTATGTTTCTCGACATCAATCAGAACTAAGAACTCAAAAAATTAAGGCGCTAGCTCAAGAGAAGCAGGAGAGTCGAAAGAAATAGCCTCTCTAGAAAAAGACCAGCTAAGCTGGTCTTTTTTCTTTATCTGCCACAAAATTGGCCAACTTTTAAATACGCGATATAATGTACCAATGAATAAAATTTTGATCGCGATTATCGTATTGTTAGCTATTGGGGGAGGAGTGTTTTTATTTCTAAATACTAATGGGTCGAAGAGTGATTATAAGGCTGAGCCTGATGTTGTTGAGCAACAGGTGGCACAAGAGCAAGAGATGATTCCTGTTGAGGCTGATGGTGGTATTGGTGATGGTGCTGAGTCTCTTGATGAGATTCTAATGGATGAGACGATGACCGTTATCGGAACTTCTGTAGAGGGACGTGACATTACTGCATACCATTATGGTGAAGGAGACAAGGAGGTTCTCTTCATTGGAGGTATCCATGGAGGATACTCTTGGAACGCAGCATTACTTGGTCATCAGCTAGTGAGTCACTTTGATGCTTCTGATGGAGATATTCCGGATAATGTAAAAGTCACGGTGATTCCTGTATTGAATCCTGATGGGTTACACAGTGTGGTAGGTACTGCGGATGTATTCAGCCCAAGTGATGTGCCAGCGAGCGAAAGTACGCGGATTGCTGGACGGTTCAACGCAAACGACGTTGACCTCAACCGAAACTTTGACTGTCAGTGGGAAGAGGAGGGAGTGTGGAAGAATCAGAGTGTGAGCGGGGGAGACAACGCGTTCTCAGAGCCTGAAAGTCAGGCAATTCGTGAATATGTAGCAACACACGACTTAGACGCTGTGGTGACGTATTACAGCGCAGCAGGAGGGGTGTATGCATCACAATGTGACGGAGCAACACTTTCAGAAACTCGTGAACTTACCAACGTATACGCTGACGCTTCTGGATATTCTGCACACGAAGAATTTGATTTCTATGAAGTAACTGGAGACATGGTGAACTGGTTAGCTTCACAGAACATTCCAGCTATCAGTGTATTGCTTACCACGCACAATGATACAGAGTCAAAACGAAATATTGACGGAGTAGAAGCAGTACTTAAACACATTGCAGAATAATGACGCTGCAACGAAAGATACAGCTGGTCATCATCTCAGTTATTCCGATGATCTTGATTGTGGGTGTGTATATTCTGATTAAGGTTCCTGCACCCGTTGATGAGCCAGAGGTGGTTGTGGAAGAAGTTGTGGTTGCAGAAGTGCCTGTAGTTCCTTTTATGGAGCAAAGGGTGATCGGGACGTCTGTAGAGGGGCGTGCTATTGATGCAGTGACGTTTGGTAGTGGCGAGAAACATCTCTTGTTCGTAGGAGGAATACATGGAGGCTACGAGTGGAATAGTTCACTCTTGGCCTACACAATGATTGAGCACATCCAAGCGAATCCAGAGATGATCCCACAGGGGATACAAGTAAGTATTATCCCAGTCTTGAATCCTGACGGATTGTTTACGGTAACAAGAACTGAAGGAGTGTTTACCGTAGCTGACGTACCCGATCCTTCAATACGCGTTGCTGAAGGTCGCTTCAATGCAAACGATGTTGACCTCAACCGAAACTTTGATTGTAAGTGGGCTCCAGAGAGTTCATGGAGAGGGAATGTCGTAAGTGCAGGAACTGGAGTGTTCTCAGAACCTGAGGCACAGACACTACGAGACTTTGTGGGGACGATCCGTCCTGAGGCAGTCGTGTTCTGGCACAGCAAGGCAAACAATGTATATGCCTCTGAGTGTGAGAATGGCGTATTGCCTGAGACTCTTGCAGTGATGTCGGCCTACGCGCAAGCTGCCAGTTATGGTGAGGTCCCAGTATTTGACGCGTATCCAATTACAGGTGACGCTGAAGGCTGGCTTGCGTCTATTGGTATTCCTGCAGTGACCGTTGAGCTTGAGACCGCGAACTCAATAGAGTGGGTGAGAAATCTCGCAGGAACCAACGCATTGCTCGAGATGTACAAGATCGCGCAATAGTACGATCGATCGTACTATTGAGACGAAGAGAATACAAAAGAACGGCATCAGGATGCCGTTCTTTTGTATTCTTTACAATTGCTATTGATATGGTATAAAAGCCAGGAAACAAAAGGAGTCGTTCTTTATGAAAAAGCTTTCAGTGCAAAAGCGTAACCGCGCTGTTTCTACAGGTGCCAATAAGCGTCGTAAACTAGTTGCTCAAAAAAGACAGGAAGAAGCATATGAAAAAGGTTTTTTCCAGCAACGGAAGAAGGGAAGGTTTGAACAAACGATGTTTTCACCTCGGGCATATCCGATGATAATCCGTTTTGAATCTCATGATGTGAACATTGATCGTTTGTTTCGACCATTACGCCTTCATGAGCTGAGGACATATCCAAAACATCCACCAAGAACACTAACGAAATAGTTGTGTTTAAAACAAAAAGGCCCGACACAATGTCGGGCCTTTCTTATAGTTCAGAATATTATTCAGAAATCTCTAATTCGTTCAAAAATGCTTTCAGCTCAGTTCCTGCAATCTTTCGATACTGGTTTGGCTTGAGTGTCCCGAGCTCTACATTCATAACTCGTACCCGCTTTAGGTCCTTTACTTGGTAGCCAAGTGCGGCACACATTCGTCGGATCTGGTGCTTCTTTCCTTCGGTAAGGATGATGTTTACACGGATCTTACTCTTCTGCTTG
>JBLHQB010000046.1:0-4426 GCA_047624725.1 Patiriisocius sp.
TTTGTTCATCCATGCTTGCCTACACCTGAAGGGACTCCCACACGGAGACAAGATGGACAAACTGGAGCAAAAGTACGTTACCAAGTACAAACTGCGTTAGAACGTCTTTTAGACCTATCCACAAGGGTATAACACACCTAGATGCTACAATAGTACTAATAGAATTTGAGTGTTTGGATGAAATCCGCGGCGCCCAAGAATAATGGTGTGAAACGTATGTCTATACGGTGAGCACCATTATACGCAGGGCAACAAAGGAGTTCGCCAAACACACAGATTCTAACTATTATGGCTGACCGTATAATTACAGGTATTGATGTAGGTACGTACCAAATCAAGGTAGTGATTGTTCGTGTGCCTAAAAGCAAAGGTGAACGGGTACTTCCCCAGATCATTGGGACTGGGTATGCCGAAAGTCGCGGACTTCGTAACGGATACATCATTAATGATACTGATGTAGTTCGTAGTGTGCGTAGTGCAGTTGCGCAAGCTGAGAAGGCAGCGGGTGTTGAAGTGAAGAAGGCGTATGTTGGTATGGGAGGTGTTGGAACTGATGAGATCACCTCGCGAGGTGAAGTTATTACTTCTCGCGCTGACTCAGAGATCACGCACGTGGACCTTGAGAAAGCGATGCAGGATAGTGAAGCACGTATCCTTGAACATATCCCGAATCGAAAAGTTCTGCACGCTATTCCTCTTTCGTATCATGTTGATGGTGAGTTGGTACTTGGGAAGCCGCAAGGTATGCGCGGAACGAAGCTAGAAGTTGATTCCTTGTTTATCACCACCTTCGAACAGCACCTTAATGACTTGGTAAACGCGATTGAGAGTACGGGGATTGCAGTGGAAGATATCATGGCTTCATCGCTTGCAGCGAGTTTTGTAATGCTTACCAAAGCTCAAAAACGTGCAGGGTGCGTGCTTGCAAACATTGGTGCTGAAACCGTTTCAATTGTAGTGTTTGAAAACAGCACACCTATTTCAATAAAAGTATTTCCGATCGGGTCAAACGACATCACCAACGACATCGCACTTGGACTTAAGATTCCACTAGAGGAAGCTGAGAAGATTAAACGCGGTGGATTAAGTAGCGCAAACTATTCAAAGCGAAAGCTTGATGAGATTGTGGCAGCGAGGTTAACCGACATCTTTGAACTCATCGACGCGCACCTCAAATCAATCAAACGAGATGGACTGCTCCCTGCTGGGATCATCATCACCGGTGGAGGCTCAGGAATCTCAACTATCCAAGACTTGGCTCGTGGCGCACTCAAGCTCCCTTCACGAATCGCTACACTCGACCCAGGACAAAACGGAAAGATCAGAGACGCATCATGGGCAGTATCATACGGACTATGTATGTGGGGTACCAGCGACGATGAAGACGAGAGTCCACTTGGAATGGCAAAACACACAAAGAACAACATCATCCAATGGTTCAGCCAATTTCTTCCATAAAAATAATCACCCTCCAGGTTTGGAGGGTGATTTTATTTTGCTTTGGACTACATCTGCAGATCAGCAGCTGATACAAAACGTGACAAGAATTCCTTACCACTATTTGTTCCGAGCCACTGAAGTGTTGAAGCCATAACCTCCCTATCGCGCACAGAGGGATTAGACTCATCAAGGATGTACAACACAGGCACTGACCCATGATTTAGCCAACTTTTGGGAATATTTTCAGCCTCCCACATCTCAGCCATGATGTCTTCTGGATGCTTCTCAGGATATGTTTGATCAGGATGTAATTCACGAAATCTATCGTAAATACCTAGCCTCCTGAGATATTCTGGAAGTCGCATTTCCACAGGAGCTTTCGACCTCTTCCTTTCCTTCTGTGAAGGTCGCTCAAATGACTGGTGACTTGAGAGATGTTTCCGTTTACACGGTGTCAACATTTTCTCAGCCCTCCCTTCAACAATTGCCTGCAAGGCCTCCATTGCTTTATTCTTCGAAATTGATCCAGAATCAATTCGCTTCGCAATTTCACTAACTCGACGAAACAGAACTCCCATTTCATCATTATCAAGCTTACTGTCGCCAACAACTAACGTCGTTTCCATTATGACAGTCTCCTTTACTAAGAGTTTCAAGAACGATACACATGTACCACTAACAAACATACATGACGCACCATTTATATCAATATTAAAATAACAGGATACCTAATATTCGTTCTCCATTAAGATCATCTCTTGGACTAAGTGCCTATAAATAACGACTAAACACTATCTTGTCAAACCCACGAAACACAGCTGTGTCAATATGGTGACAGATCTAATTGGAACCTGTATTATGTCGTTACTTATAAATTACTTGGTTCTAGGGATGGGAGCAGGTGGAGGTATTAATATTTTTTTATGGAACAAATTAAATCAGATGTAGAGTCATTCGCACGTATCCGTGTGATCGGTGTAGGAGGCTCAGGAAACAACGCGGTTAACCACATGATCTCAAACAAGATCAAAGGTGTTGAGTTCATCGCGATCAACAGTGACGCACAAGACCTACATCACTCACTTGCTAAGAAAAAGATTCACGTAGGTAAGAACCTAACGCGAGGTCTTGGTGCTGGAGGTAACCCAGAGATGGGACGAAAGGCAGCAGAGGAAACACGTGAGGAGATCTCTAACTCTCTTAAGGGTACAGACATGATCTTCATCACTGGAGGAATGGGAGGTGGGACAGGAACAGGGGCAGCACCCGTAGTTGCAAAGATCGCTCGAGAGAGTGGTGCACTTACTGTTGGTGTAGTTACAAAGCCATTCCTATTTGAAGGGCAAGAACGGATGCGACTTGCAATGCAAGGTATCGAAGAACTTAAGAAAGAAGTAGATGCGCTGATCACCATCCCGAACGATCGTCTCCTTGCAATTGTTGATAAGGAAACAACAGTTCGTAACGCATTTGGAATGTGTGACGATATCCTGAAACAAGCAGTTGAAGGAATCTCAGACTTGATCACTATGCCAGGTATCATTAACGTTGACTTCGCTGACATCCGTTCTGTTATGGAAAATGCTGGTTCAGCACTAATGGGAATCGGAATGGCTACAGGAGAAAAGCGAGCTGAAGAAGCAGCGCAAGCTGCGATCAACTCACCTCTACTAGAAGTATCTATCACGGGAGCTAAGGGAGTACTCTTCGCAATTGCAGGAGGTGACGATCTAGGAATGCTTGAGATCCAAGACGCGGCTCGAGTAATCACTGAATCAATCGATCCACACGCAAAGGTAATCTTTGGAGCTATCAAGGATGAGAAGATCAAGAAGAACGAACTAAAGGTAACGGTAATCGCAACAGGCTTCCCTGAGCTTGATGGCACACCATCAGGATCAACGGTAGTGCGAACACCTGCTTCTGCATCTACTCACTCGAACGAACAACCTGAAGAAGAAGGCCGAGGACGAATCTTCAATTCACTAAGCTCACCACGAAAGAAAGAAGAACCAGAAGTGGCCGTAGCAGAACCCGCACCAGAACGACGCCCCGAACCCGTAAAATCAGAAATCAAAACAGAACCACGCCCAGTGGATCCAATTGATGATGAGGATGATGAAGATTGGGGTGCGGTCCCTGCATTCTTACGTCGAAGTAAACTGAAATAGGTAACACAAAATAGTCATAGTAGTAATCTATACTTACTACGGCACCCCAATGGGGCATAAAACGTTAAGCAAAACGAGCCATGCGGCTCGTTTTGTAGTTTTATGAGACGGAGACATGTTTTTATTATTCATAATATAAAAACAGTCGAGTCGGGACAGCAGGTTCTTATGAACGTAGTGAATTAGAAACCTGCGTCGTGCCAGCGTTTCTCCGAAGAAGCAAATTGAAGTAATCGAAAATTTATACTCTGCAGTCACAATATACTTAGCTATATGGGACCGCAGCCCAGTCTCTAGGATTGGGGCTGAAGGCGTTAAGAAAAACAGTGCCTGCGCACTGTTTTTTAGCTTTCAGAGACGGAGACATGTTTTGGCTATTCCTAATACCAAAACAGTCGAGTCGGGACAGCAGGTTCTTATGAACACAGTGAATCAGAAATCGACCATACGATCGAAGCGCTCGAAAAAGACACGATGCCAAACCCTGAAACAGAATCTCTGATACTTACAACGGAGATGATGTACATAGGAACATGCCTGTATCCTGAAAACCCTTTTACACAAGAAATTATCAGGGAAAAAGGGTTAAAATGGCTCGAAGAACGTCTCAAGATTCGCTTTATACAACGGGTCCCTTATGCTGTAATGCATATGGAAACACAACTGTATGCCGTTGAATCTTCTGCAAGACTTATTTATGCAGTCTACAAAAAATTTCCGAAAGAAATTGGATCTGTTTTTGAACTGAGTGAACTTGCCTTAGCTCGTCGCTCAAACCTCAAACGTATCGCAAAAAAAGCTTACAAGGAAATTGA